>CAMOXM010000024.1:0-16536 GCA_946629155.1 uncultured Spirochaetaceae bacterium
TTCTTCTAGCTTCTTCTGACTTCTTCTAGCTTCTTCTGACTTCTTCTAGCTTCTTGTCACCCCTGATTCTCTTATAGAGACAAGACAAAATCACGTGTTGTCTCTCTCATCCAGAACCCTATTGAGATTTTGATATCAAAACAATTATAGGATAAATTCGCAAAACTTGCAAGAAAAGATGAAAAACAAATAGAATTACGAGCAAATGCTTCAAAAGATTATTTTTTCGATAACAGGCTACTTGGTCATAGACACGATCATACTCGTCCATGAAGCCGGTCATTTCCTCGCCGCCATGATTACGGGAACGGATGTGGATATAATCTCCTTCGGCATAGGAAAGGCCATCTGGTCGAAAATGTCTAGAAACGGCATAACGGAAATCAGAATCGGATTGCTTCCATTAGGCGGGTATTGCAGAATATCAGGCGAACGGGAGCTGAAGAAATCGATTCGGCGAAACGCATGGGGAAGAATAAATCCGGGATCTATATATTATCTCTCTCCTGCAAAGCGCATATTCATCTACCTCTCCGGTTCCGCACTCAATTTCATATTCTCCTGCATGCTCCTGTTCGCTTTCTTCGCTTCTCCTTATCTCGAAAACGACCAACAGGCGAAAGTCATACAAACGGATGCTCTTAGGGAGCAATCGGAAAGCTCTTTCCATAGCGAAGACCTCATACTGTTTCTGAACGGAACGAAAATCGATAATTTCTTCGATGCATACAGCCTGCTGTCGAAAAACAGCAGAAACTCTCATGGCATCGAAGCGACGATATTGCGCAATGGGGAGATCATAACGAAAAAAATAATTCCGACTCTATCGGAAAGCGGCGAAATGTCGTTCGGAATCACCAAATACGAAGAACCTATCATAGGCAGAGTGGAAAACTTTTCAGCCGAGTACGACATAGGTTTGAGAAAAGGCGACGAAATGCTTGAAGCGAACGGCTTCGAAATCTCGAATTCGTACGACTTCATCAAAGCAGCGGAAAACCTGACGGAAGGCGACAGGCTCGCCATCACATTCGAAAGAGACGGCAATGCTTACAAATGCGAATACGCTCCGCACTTCGACAACGGAAAGCCGGTTTTCAACTTCGCTTTCAGAAACGCCAAGAAACGGCATGCGGGGTCGGGATTATTGAAAAGCGCCGGCTTGGCTTTCAAGGGCGCTCTCGATTTCGTTATCAGCACAGCCAAAGGAATCGCCTCGGTTTTCACCAATATAAGCAATCTCAAATACACTTTCTCAGGACCTGCGCGCGCTTCGCTTGCCGTCGGCCAAATAGCGGATGTCGGGTTCAGCGTCTCCCTCTCATCCGCCGGGCGCGCAATCTTCTACATTGCCGCAATGATCTCAGCATCGATATGCTTCATAAACCTCCTTCCTCTTCCGGCACTCGATGGAAGCGGAATAGTAGTGGGGCTATTCGAGATATGCTTCGGAAACAAGCTGCTCAACCCTCTGACTTACAAGAGAATAAACACGACTAGCCAGATATTCACCATATTGCTCCTTGCGATAATATGGGTGTCCGATACGATAATGACCTATAATCTCAAAGGTCCTTTTTAGAAGGCATCCGACAGATTCGGGTCCAGAGGTTCTTAGAAGCGCCCTTTAGCAAATTCCGCACGCAATTTCCCGAGAAACGCTTCCTTGTTCGAATTGACAGACGGATCGCGATATGCCATTTCCAGCGCCTTTTCCAAAAGTTCGCCGACCCTTTTCCCCTTCAGTCCCATACGTATCATATCCGCTCCGCTGACGCATAAATCCGAAAGACAGACAGGTTCGCCGGCGGCAAGAAATCTTCTCATCTCCGCTTGCTGCCTTCCAAAGCGCTCGCTTGCATTTGAACGAATCCTGGCGAAGTCGAGAAAAGAGGTCGCATTACCTTTCGAAATATTGCGGATCAAACGCTTGAGCACAACCGAATCGCAATCGTCGTCCGGCAATTCGTTTCGAATGAACGCCGTCACCGTTTTGACAACCCTATTCGAAAATCTGAGCCTTTTCAAAACAGCCTCCGCTTCTCTCCAATCCATATCGCCGAAAAAAAGACCCAGACGGATCTCCAATCTGGATTCGGCAATGCTGTTGTCCGACAATTTCGATTTCAAGCCATCCAAACGCGAGCCTTGTTCGAGCATGCAGGAAATCTCAGGAATGATGTTGGCAAGCAGGCCGGACGAGAGGAGAAGCTCCAGGGCATAGCCCGCATGATCGCAAATCAGCATCTTGGAAAACTCGCAATTTATCCGTTCGACCGAAACATTTACGATCGCACGCGCCGCTTTCGCGATAGCGCCCATCGTTTCGGGCTCTATTTTGAAATTCAAAACAGAGGCGAAGCGGAGCGCCCTGACAAGGCGCAGCGCATCCTCGGCGAATCGCTCGTCAGGAACTCCTACCGTTCGGATTATCCTGCGCCGCATATCGCCGATTCCATCGAAATCGTCTATTATCCGACCATCAGAGCAATCGGCGCACAAGGCGTTCACCGTGAAATCCCGTCTCTTGAGATCCTCATGAATGCTTTTCGTGAAATCGACCTTATCAGGATGACGCGAATCGCTATAATCGCCGTCGGTTCTGAAAGTCGTGCACTCGTAATGCTTGCCCCTGAACGGTATGGTCAGCGTTCCGTGCTTGATACCTGTCTTGATGCAACGCGGGAAAAGCGCAAGCATCTCATCAGGATTCGCGTCGGTCGTCAAATCGACATCATCGCATGACTTCCCTAAAAGAAAATCCCGAACCGCACCACCGACCACATAGAGCTGAAAGCCGTTCCTTCGAAAAATCCCGGACAACGCCTTCAGGTCGCTTGTCAAGGGATAGGGCTTGTGAAACATACCGAACCGCATCCCTCAGAGACTTTTCAGGTCATCATCATCGACAACATGGCAATCGAGCGAAAAAAGCAAATTCTCACTATCATTCTGCCTTTTGGATTCTTTCAATTCCCTCAAATCCAAAACCGCACCATGTTCCTGAAATACACTATGAAAATTCAACGGCTTATCTCCCCAATAAATCATAGCGCATGCCATAGGCGCACCCTTGTTATCCGTATTTCCATTCACCAAAAACGAAGCCTCGTATCATACAGAAAACAAACCGAATCGGCTTCATCAAAAACGTATTTCTTCCAATATGCGGTATTCGTAGCAACGGGAACAAGCGCTATTATTTCCGCTCCATACGGCGGATTCACATACCCTTTCACCCCCCCCCATGTAAAGTAAACTCGACATTATGCGTGATATCATTGTTCGCATATTCAGGCAGAAAATTTTGGAGCTTATCTACGGGTTCATAGCCCATGAAACTAATAATCCAATCTATTCATAAACAGGCTCGAAATCTTGAGCAGGATGTCCGCACAACGGGCAAAGATAATCGGCAGGAAGCGTTTCGCCTTCATAGAAGTACCCGCAGATTTTGCATCTCCAACCTTTTATCTTCCTGCCGACAGGCGAATTGACGGTCTTGGGCTTGACATCGGATTGATAAAACGCATAAGTAAGCGGAGGCTCGTTTCCCAGAACTTTCGCATCCGTCACCTCGGCAATGAAAAGAGTATGGCTGCCGAGATCGACGCTGCTTGCCGCCTTGCATTCGAACAGGGCGCAGGAATGCGAATCCACGAACGGGGTTCCGTCCCGCATCGTTTTGAACTCAATTCCCTTGAATTTATCGACATTCCTGCCGGATTGCATTCCAAAGCGCTTTATCAAATCAAAAGGAGCCGTCTTGTCCAAGACGGAAACGATGAATCTGCCGCTTTGCTTTATGAGTTCGGTCGTATAACTGGCGTTTATGCATGAAAGGGCGATACGCACCGGATCGGATGCCACCTGAATGCAAGTGTTCGTGATGCAAGCATTAACCTTATCACCGCTTCTGACCGAAACAATGAAAACTCCATAAGTCAATCTATAAAATGCCTTAGTATCCATTACGCCCTCGCAAAATCAATATGCAAACCGATATCAAGCCGGAAATAAAACAGGGCGCTTCTGAAAACCTGCTGTTCGAAAGGACACATGGCATGTTCGGACTCTGAGGTTTTTAGAAGCGCCCTTATTTTTATCTGGAAATTACCGCAACCAAGTCCTCGGATTTCAAGACAAGAAGCTCGTCATCCCCGTCCTTGATGGACGTGCCGGAATATTTGTTGTACATGACCATATCCCCGACTTTGACTGGAACCTTCTTCACCTCTTCGCCTTCGCCTATCGCCAGAATCTTGCCGATTTGCGTTTTCTCCTGAGCCTGCGCAGGAATGAAAAGACCCGACTTAGTCTTCTCAGGTGCATCCTCGATTTTAATCAGAACCCTATCGCCTATTGGTTTAACTTTCATAAGATTATCCTCCGATTCGGGCTGTGAAACGCCCTTAAAGATGTCTGACTTGCTTCACGAAAGCGCCTTTGAGCATCTCATCATATTCGACAATAAGCTGCAAAACACCCTCGCACAGCCAAAATCAGACAGCATGAATAATTATATTCAATCTTTTTTTTTATTGCAAAACAAACGCTTCTGCACATGCGGTTTTTCAAAGGCGGCGCATATCACTCGCTTCTGTCCCAACCGAGTTTGATGCTGATCGAAAGCCTGTCAACCATCGACTCGCCCAATGTGGGGGTGCCATCCACCCAACCATAATCCACGCCAATCACAATCGGCCACAAATCCATTATAAGACCGAAGTTTATGCGTCCTTGGTTGAGACCTGCGCCAAGTTTTAGGAAGCCCATCAGATAGAATTCCGCCCCTATCTTCAGATGAGAGAAAAAATTGGTGTTATCATAATATTCGTTCTTTCCGAACGACAACAAATTCACCATATCGACTTCAAAACGAGGGTTAAACATTTTCCACTTGGGATTGTATGCTACGCCAACATCCACGGAAGAAGACAGAAACGAGGCACCAAGATTCGAAATTCGGGATGACGCCAAGGCGTTTTTGCTGCCTCCGAATATCTTGAACGGTCTGGAAAGGAAATCGCCGAACGTCCCGTATCTGTAAACCGTATTCCCGAAAAAGCAGAGGTTTCTAATGACCAACGAAGCCCTAAGGGTGTCTGAAAGATTCATCGTCACACCCAAATTGAAAGGCGGCTGCATGACTACGCCGGTGTCCTTGCTTTTGATTATCTCGACGATATCGGAGCCTTCGATATCGGAAAGGCTTATTCCCGCCAAATGCGCCCTGATCAAAAGGGAAAACGAAATTCCGACATGAAGCGAAGACATGCTCGTCAATGCGAATTTGTGCCCATAGCCCACAGACGCCCCTAATGCAAAAGACGGGACAAAGCGGGCATTTGACGTGCCTCCTGTCATATTATAGAAAGTCAGGCTGCCTGCTGTAAGCACATCAAGCGCAAAACCGCCGTCGCTAAACCCGACATCCGCCTGAAAATCGGCAAACGGATAAATGCCATAGCTATAATTCATGATAAACGTCTTCACTACGTTGAAAGTGGCATCCGGAGGCGGAGAAGAACCGGAAAACAACGCTTTGATGACTTCATCGGCACCCTCTATGCTCATCAATTTGGCCATATTGTATATCCTGATGTTCAATGAAGGGATGTTCAGCATGAAGCTCTTAGTGTCAGAGAGGTTCGCAGGGTTGATAAACAAACCGGATGGACCCGTGCTTAGCGATACGCCGGTTCCGCCAAGCGCCTCAAGCCTGCTATCGACATAAGAGAACGGCCTGTCCGAAAGACCTGGATAGAGGTAAGCGGAAGAATCGCCGTCAATGTCCGTTATCGATGCGAACAGGTAGAAAGAAGCGGAAAGGAACAGAGAGAAAATTCCTAGAAGAATCTTTTTCATAGAAGGCAGAAATCCCCGTAATTACAGACCGAGAACGCCTTTCACTTTCAATTTGTCCATCATTATCTGCACTATGCCGACAAATCCCCTGTATTCGCTTTCGTCCTCACCGCCAAGCGTGTCAGCGACAATAAGCACATCCACCGCCCCGTATATGAGCCCTGCGGCGTCGGATATTTTGATATCGCTCATTTGAGTGAAATCCAAAAGGTTTCTCATTGCTTCCGACATTATCGACATCACGACCACATCCGCAATAGTCGGGGGAGCCACTTCCTCGAAAACGGGCGAAAAATCCATTTCCGCTTTTGCAGATCCGTTATCGAGCCACAGAGCATAAGGCGAGGCGCTTGCGCGCCCGTTATTCATCATTTCAAGCAGTTCCTTGACAATATTCATTGCGGAATAATAGATCTCATAGGCCGGAGAGCCTTCTGCGATTTCGACATTAGCAAGCTTTTTCCGCAAAGCGTCTTTGGAAGATTCGTTCACCGATGCCTTGGAAATATCGAAAAGCAAAGAGTCCATAACTTCGCCATCCAGCGTGATCGAATCCAAAAGCTGAACGATCAAAGGCTTGATTGCCTCTATGTTATGAACGGTATCGGATGTGGAGCCTGCCCGCATCTGGTTCACCGCTTCCTGAATCTGCTCCTCAGCGGCATTGAACCTCTCCTGCTTCGCCTGGGAACCGTACGATTCCAAGACAAAATCAACAGACTTCTCCGCCGAGCCCGATGAGGATTGTGCAGAACCGCGACTGCCTGTGAAAACGTTTATTCCCGTCCCGGACAATCCACCAGCCACTCTAGCTATATTATCCGCCAGAACATCGGCAGAGCATGAGGCAAAAGCAAACGCAACGGCAATCGCAAGCAACAAGCAACAAAATCTTTTCATATCACGCCCCCGCAAAGCACCAAAAGACCAGCCTTCGGAGAGAAAATCATTCCGGATGCTTCAATTTAAGCATATTTTCCCAAACTGTCAAGGACGATTCCAACACGGGAGTTCCAAAAAAATGCTGCCTAAAGGTCGCTCCTACATGACATATCAGAGTTTTTTGAGTTTTTCCATGCGATCGAGCGCTTCATGCAGCGTCTCATCCTTTTTGGCGAAGTGCATTCTGACGACTCCGAACGCAGGAGATTGGAAGAACGACGAGCCTGGAACAACCGCCACTCCCACTTTCTCTGCCATTTTCTCGCAAAACTCGACATCGCTCTCGCTCTTTTTCATGTATTGCGACAAATCAGCAAGCACGAAATACGTGCCTTCGGGGTCGCGATATGGAATGCCCAAGTTTTTCAAGCCCCCGATGAATATGTCTTTCATGTGCTGATAATGGTCGTTGAATTCCTTGTAATAGGAATCAGGCATTTCAAGCCCGACGACCGCCGCCTCCATAAGCGGAGCAGGAGCGCCGACGGCATTGAAGTCATGATATTGCTTTATCCTGTTCATGATCCCTTCTTCGGCGATGGCATAACCCAGTCTCCAGCCTGTTATGGAATATGTCTTGGAGAGAGAAGAGCAAGCGACAGTCCTTTGCCACATTCCAGGCAAAGAGTTCATATAGATCATCTTCCTTCCGCCGAAAATTATATGCTCATAGACCTCGTCCGTTATGGCATACGCATCGTATTTTATGCAAAGATCGGCAATCGTCTTCATTTCCTCAAGCGTAAAAACACGACCGGACGGGTTGGCCGGATTGCAAATGAGAATCGCTTTCGCACCCTTTTTGAATGCATCCTCAAGTTTCGAAGCGTCGAAAGTGTACTTGGGAGGTTCGAGTTCGACAAAAACGGGCTCGCAATCCGCCATTATGCATTGGGCCTTGTAATTCTCGAAGTAAGGCGAAAACATTATTATCTTGTCGCCGGGATTGGTAAGTGCGAATATCGTATCCACCATGGCCTCTGTCGAACCAATAGTTACGACGATGTTCTTCTCAGGATCGAGCGGAACCCCCATGAAATGCGAGCACTTGCGGCACGCTGCCTGTCTGAAATTAGGAGCTCCCATAGTAATAGGATATTGATGAGGGCCCTTCAAGGAAATCTCTCTCAGCCTAGTCACGATTTCGACAGGCGGGTCG
The DNA here is from genome assembly GCA_946629155.1 of uncultured Spirochaetaceae bacterium. Taxonomy (GTDB): domain Bacteria; phylum Spirochaetota; class Spirochaetia; order Sphaerochaetales; family Sphaerochaetaceae; genus UBA9848. Next base: position 7,970 of record CAMOXM010000024.1, read on the forward strand.
AAATCGGGAAAGCCCTGCGCGAGATTAACGGCATTGTGATTCAATGCTATCCTCGTCATTCTCCTGATAACCGAATCCGTAAAACATTTGTTCTTCCTACTCAATTCCTGCATGCAATCACCCCCTTCAGCACGCCCCTGAAATATGTCGTACAGAGAGCGCTCTTCGAGACGCTTCCAAAAACCTGCTGTTCGGAACGTCCCTTATAAAATCTTGACTCCGTGCTCCGCGGCTTCCTTCAATGTCGCATCATCCCACACCGAGGATTGAACTTCGCCTATGTGCGCCTTGTGAAGAAGGAACATGCACACCCTGCTCTGCCCGATTCCGCCGCCAACGGTCAGAGGGAAATCTCCCGACAAGAGGCGCTTGTGCCAATAAAGGTTCTTGCGCTCCTCCTTGCCGGTCAGCTTCAGCTGCAGAAGCAAACTCTTATCATCCACTCTGATTCCCATGCTGCTGAGTTCAAGGCTGTCTTTCCTTATATCATCCCAGACTATGATGTCGCCATTAAGCCCGAAGTGGCCGTTTCCGGTATCCTCTGTCCAGTTATCGTAATCCGGAGCGCGAAGCCCATGCGGCTTGCCGTCGGCGAGCTTTCCGCCTATTCCCACCACGAAAACCGCGCCGTATTTTTCCGCAAGCTTGCGTTCGCGCTGTTCAGGCGTAAGATCCGGATATTCCTTCAAGGCATCTTCAGAATGCACGAAAACGATGTCGCGCGCGAGCCTATAGTTCAAAGATGTCCAATGCTGACACACGAGAAATTCGGTTCTTTTCAGCGCCGAATAAATTTTGACAACGATTTTCTTCAAAAAATCAAGATTGTATTCCGATTTGTCGATAACCCTTTCCCAATCCCATTGGTCAACGTATATCGAATGTATGTTGTCAACATCATCATCCGCTCTTATGGCATTCATATCCGTATAAAGACCCGTTCCATGATCAAATTTCTCGTCAGCGAGAACCATCCTCTTCCATTTCGCAAGAGAATGAACTATCTCCATGTTCCTGCCTGAAAGCTTGGAAACGGAGAATTTCACCGCACGCTCTATGCCTGACAAATCATCGTTTATTCCGGTTCCCTGCTCGACGAACATAGGCGCTGTAACACGCGAAAGCTTGAGCTCTCCGGACAACTCCCTCTCAAAAGTCTCCTTTATGAATTTTATGGCGCTTTCAGTCTGGCGCGCATTCAGCACAGGCTCGTAGTTGCGAGGAAAAACACTTGATTCTACCATGCGGACACCTCCAGGAGAATATTTTTCCTATTATACGGAAATCCGTTTTAAACGCAAGGTCTTTTATACAATGGCGAATACCTGCGGGCGCAGATTGCCTATGGGGACTGCGATAAAAAAAAGCGGCCTTGCGGCCGCCCGTTATGTCGTGCTATGCAAATCGCCTTGTGCAGCGACATGTCCGAATCATCACTTCTTGTTGATGACTTCCACATCCTGCAGCTGAGCCTGCCACGTATTGTATTCGCCTTTGATGAAAGGCTGCGCTTTCCAGTGCCCCAAATAGCAGTGGCCGATAGCTCTGACAGGCACGCCATCCTCGAACAAGACGAGAGCAGGTTCCCTGAATTTAGCGTTACGATCGACTTTTTCTCCTATGCCGTTCTTGCCGTTAACGCCCTGAATGGTGCTGCCGCGATTGTCCTTGCGAAGCCATGTTTCAAGGTTCATCCTCTTAATCGCTTCGTATTTGGAATCGGCGAACCCGCCCCAATCGTACTTGCAGAGGTTAAGCAGCTGGAATGCGAACTCATCCTCGAAGTTGTTCTTCGCGCCGTTGCACACCCTTCTGCTGATCTTTATCTCTTCGATGTCGTTCACCAATTCGAACTTCTCCTCATCGGTAAGGCCGGTGTTTTCCTTGTTAAGCATGTAGTTTCCATTGTCGTAAATCGGAATGTTCTTATCCATGCTCCAATACTTGAGCCAGCTGTAGAGTTCGGCAAATCCGAAATTCATTCTGTTTTCATAATAGCTTTCGTTTTCCTTGCCTGAATACCAACTCTTCGAACTGAAGTTCTCCAAGAAGCTATAGTCCTTTATGATTTGCGAACTCGCAGTCACCGAAGCACCGCCTTTCTTGCTGGCATACTTGTATTTCGCCCCATCCACCTGAACTACGAATGTTCTGACGTCCGAATCAAGCTTTTCTCTCCACAATGTCGAATCCGATTTATTTCCCGAGGAGAACATCATCAGCGTCCAATACGGCATCAGATTGTCTCCGCCGCACATGGCGTCGCTTCCCTCCTCTTCGATTCTATCCGCATTGCAGCACGAAGGCATGGCATCGTCCATAAGGTAGTCGTAATCGTAATCATATCCGTCATAGAACAGAACAAGAGCCCTCGACTTCTTATTGGGGTTGTTGCTCTTCTCGTTCTCGACCATTGCCACATAATCGTCGATGTCGCCTATTTCTATGTAATGCTCGTGCTTGATCGAATTTCCATGCAGGCCCGTAGCGTTTCCTTTCGAGGCCGCATACAAACCGGTGGAAGTGTACATGTCGCCTTCCTCGCAATCTCCGAAAAACGCATAGCTCGCTTCAGGGAATGTCGGCCTCGTCACCTTATCGGTATGCGAAATGTAAAGACTGGCTTCGCTGCCGTCAACGCCTGTCTTCTTGAAATCGAGCTCGCACATGCCTTGGACGAAGTTGGTGTATTTGACCGTGATATCATACCCTTTGAGGTAGTCGTTGTCTTCCTTGTTCTTGTAAATTCCGCAGAGCCAGTATTGAGCAGTGTTCTTTACTTCTTCCTGTGGTGTCTGATGGAATGTGTACTCCCATTTATTGGCCAGCTGGTTGAGACGGAAATCAAGAGTGCTGTCGCCATAGAACATGTTGAACACGGTCTGGACGTCGCAATCCATGTAGAACAGCGTCTTGATGAACCGATAGACTTCATCTCCCTTGCTCTCGCTTGTCCAGTTCCCGCTCCATTCCACGCTGAACTTGCCGTCTTTGGAATCCTTATTGACCGCTCCGACGCGATATGCAAGATACCCCGGCTCCAAGCTGGCGTAATAAGTGCTTTTGATCGTGCGTTCGGAACCGTTATTGGTCGCATAGGTTAGGAATATGTAATTGTCGCCCTTCACGACATCGGTCTCTTCACTCCCCTTTCTGAACAAAAGATGAATGTTGTCCGAATAATACTCGCTCTTTCCGGTGCTCGAATCAATATAGCAATCATGAGCCCCCTTGAGATCCAAACCGATGTTGCCATAGACGATCTCCCTGAAGTCGCCGTCAAACGGAACCAGCAACGAATAGGCTATCTCTCCAGAAGCAACTCCTCCATTCCACGGCGTGCTGTCGCTGCCGCCGGACTGCTCGCCGGACGACGGGTTGGAGCCAGTGCCGCCGGACTGCTCGCCGGACGACGGGTTGGAGCCAGTGCCGCCGGACTGCTCGCCGGACGACGGGTTGGTATTGCCTGACGGGTTGCCGTTGGCAGATTCGGATTCGCTTGCGACCGCCACCGGCTTTGCAGGCTTCTCGTCCGCAAACTCCAAATCGACTTCAACGCCGTTCCCGATGAACTCCCTGAGATCGCCATCAATATCGAACTTGGCCTTGATCGTTTCCTCGTCGTCCTTGCCTGCAATCCTCGCCGCACCCTTCACGAACTTGCTGAGCGGCGCCTCGTAATAGCCGGTGGCGGCGTTGAAGTCGTATTCATTCATGTCGAGCATATCGACAGTCACCTTATCCGTCACAGTTGCGAAAAGCTTTCCGATGCTATTCGTACCTTCCCCGTATAACTTGGACATAACGAGCCACTCGGCCCTGTCGCCTGTCTTGCTCGTGTATCTGGTGACGCCCCACTTGATCTGCGCCTTGCCGTCAGAATCCACGGTTCCGGTCCCTTGCCTGTAGGCGAAGCCGCCGCCCTCTTCATCAGCCCAGGACGCCCTCTCGACCACTCTCTTGCCTCCCTCACCGGATGTGACGACCTTAAAGGCGAAGTCGGAGCCCTTATAGACCTCTATCTGCCTGCCGTCTATGTCGAAGTAGAGATGCAACGGTTTCTCCTCGTCGCTGATCTTCTCGACCATGGCGCTGTTGACGCTGCTCAAACCGAATTGCGCCTTCAGTATGCAGCCGTCCCCATCGTACTTCCTGACTCCGAGGCTGTATTCCTGCTTCTCGGCCGAGAAGGTATCGCCGGAGACGACCGTGGTAACCGAGCCGAGCGAACAGGATATGAAAGCGACGGCAGACAGCAAAAGCGCCAGAATGCCGTTTCTTGCTCTATTCATTTGCGTTTCCTCCTTGATGAATAACATTGAAAAATACCTCCCCATTCTTCCTGATATTCTACAAATTGTACGCATATAAAGCAAATGCGATGACATCCCTACGCAAATTTTCGCTGCAATTCTTTCAATGGCGTTTTGCTTTTAAAAAGCCTTGAGAATATAATTTTGCGCCGTATGGAAAAATATCTGATAAGTTTGAGTCTGTCGCTGATTCTAGGGCTTCTGCTCTCCAGAATCGCCAAAAGGACAGGATTGCCGGCCGTTACGGCGTATATAATAGCAGGCGTAATTCTCGGACCGTTCGTTCTTGGAAGAATCAATTTCTGCGGCGTCGGCTTCTACGACAGCGCCTACATAGGCGATTTCACAATACTTTCGAAAACCGCCTTAGGCTTCATAGCGTTCATGATAGGAAACGAATTCAGGCTGAAGGACCTTGAGAAAATGGGAAGAGGCGCAATTACGGTCGGAGTATTCCAAGCCGTATTCACAACGCTGTTGGTTGATGCGGCGCTCGTCGGCATTTCATTGGCGTTTCCTCGCATATTGTCCGTTCCCAGCGCGATAATCCTGGGCGCGATAGCGGCGGCCACCGCACCGGCGGCTACGCTAATGGTCGTCAAGCAATACAAGGCGCATGGTCCGTTGACCAAGCTTCTCCTGATGGTTGTCGCTTTGGACGATGCTGTCGGGCTACTCCTCTTTTCAATCTCATTCGGAATAGCGCAAGCTTTGGAAAGCGGCAATGTGAATGCGATAAGCATAGTCGTGGAGCCTCTTGTGGAAATGGGCATGTCAGTAGCGATCGGAATGCTTTCGGGAATATTCCTGAGCTATTTGGAAAGATTCTTTCATTCGCGCAGCAAAAGGCTTTCGCTGGTTGTGGCGTTCATCATGCTCGTCGCAGGCATAAGCCTGTCGGAATTCATCGCAGGAAACGTGCGAATCAGATCGTCGCTGCTTCTCACCTGCATGATCTCAGGGTGCACGTTCTGCAACATCTGCAATGCTTCGGAAGAGATAATGGACAGGCTGGACAGATGGTCGGGTCCGATTTTAGTGCTTTTCTTCGTGATCTCAGGGGCTGAGCTGGATTTTTCCGTTCTCAAAAGTCCTACGGTGCTCGCGCTTGGCGTATGCTACATCATTTCAAGATCGATAGGAAAATCATACGGCGCGTATCTCAGCACCAAAATGGAGAAGTTTGATGAGAAAACCCAGAAGCATCTGGGCATAATGCTTCTGCCGCAGGCCGGAGTTGCATTGGGCATGGCTAATTCCTCGCTGATGTTCGAACAAGGGAGAATCATCTGCAACATAGTCCTGTTTTCCGTTTTCATCTATGAAATCGCAGGTCCGTACATGACGAAAAACGCCCTGATCAAAGCGGGAGAAATAGATACGGGGGCCCGGAAGAGCTCTAGGGTGGAAAACAAATAAGCGAGGTTTTTTCAAAATCCCTTTCTTCGCATTGCTCGCTATAGGAGATTAATCGCATCCACGCTGGGAATAGCCGATATCGCTCTGATGATTTTCTTCGAGCTGATATTGGCAGGCACCTCCAATTTGAAAGTGCCGCACAGCATGACGCCGTCGTTGTCTTCGAGGCGGCCTTCGAGAAGGTTTCCGTTGTGCTTCTTCACGGCAGACTCTATTTCTCCGAAAAGATCCGAAATGCGCTTGGACACTATTTTGAACTTGTAGATATTGGACGGGCGATCATCGTCCCACGATACGCTTATCATCCTGTCTTTGATTTCGGCCATATTCGGTATGTTGGGACAATTCTTCCTGTGGACTATTACGCCGCGGCCCCTGCTCACATATCCTATTATCGGATCTCCCTTGACCGGATGACAGCATTTCGCAAATGAAATCATCATGTTCTTGTCCGCGCCTACAGACAGCGAGTCGGTGCTTTTCGAAGTTTCGACCTCCGTCTTGACTTTTTCGGAAGATACGGCAGACCTTTCCTTTTTCGCCTCATCGGTCTTAACGCTTATGGGATCCGCTTTCTGCCCTATCGTCTTATCCAGATTCTTGACCACCAAATCCTTGGTGAACATGATGGATGAATCGTGCTTGTTGAGGTATGATTTGATCTTGCGTCTCGCGCTTTGCGTAAAAGCGTATTTAAGCCAGTTCTCTCGCGGGGCTGCATTTTGCGATGTTATTATCTCAACTATGTTCGTATTCTTCAATGGCTCCGAAAGCGCAATGATGTTCCCGTTCGCCTTCGCCATCTGACATTTGTTGCCGACCTCCGAATGTATCGCATAAGCGAAATCCAGCGCGGTGGACCCCAACGGAAGCTCGATCGGCTTTCCCTTCGGGGTGAAAACGACAATCGTATCCTTCAGGAGATTGCTGGTTATATCCTCCATGAAGTTATCGCTCTCCTTGATTTCCTCCTGCCAATTCCTCATGCGGTTTATGAGCTTTAAAAACCTCTCCTTATCTTCGGCTTCCTTCCAGCCGCCCACCGCCTTTTCCCTGCCCGATTCCGCCTTATATGCCCAATGCGAAGCCACGCCGAAATTAGCTACTGCGTCCATGTCGTAGGTTCTTATCTGAATCTCAAGCTGTTTCGCCTTTTTCTTGTCGTTCACGACAACCGTAGTATGCAGACTTTGGTAGTTGTTTGCCTTGGGAACGGCGATATAATCCTTGAAATGAGCATCCACCGGAGTCCAAAGCTCATGTATCAAACCGAGTATCGTATAACATTCCACGATGCTGTTGCAGATGATTCTCATTCCGTATATGTCCTGGATCTGCGTAACCTCACGTCCCCTGCGACGCATCTTCTGGTAAATCGAATACATGTGCTTGACACGACTGTATATTTTTATGATGCCGCTGTCGATTCCGAAAACGGATAGGTTCCTGATTATCGTGTCCCTGACGTCTTCCAGGAATTTTTCCTGAGCGTCGGACTGTTCGCTGATGTAATCCTCTATCTGCTTGTAAGCATCAGGCTTGATGACCCTGAAAGCCTCGTCCTCAAGCCGGACCTTCAGCATGTTTATGCCAAGCCTGTCGGAAAGCGGCGCATACACGTCCAGGCATTCGAAGGCTATTTCCCTCGCTCTCTGCGAAGTCAGATACTTCAGCGTGCGCATGTTATGGAGCTTATCTGCAAGCTTGATGATTATGACCCTGGGGTCATCAACCATGGCGAAGAACATCTTTCGAATCGTCTGCGATTCCTGTTCGGATTTGCTGGTGACATCAATATTGCGTATCTTCGTCACTCCATCGACAAGGCTGGCAATTTCCTTTGAGAACATGCTCTCAATGTCCATGAACTTGTAATCGGTGTCTTCAAGAACATCGTGCAGGAGGCCGGCCGCTATTGTCGGAACATCCATCCCGATATCGACAAGCGTTTTCGCTACGGCTATCGGATGTATTATGTACGGTTCGCCGGACTTGCGGCATTGTTCTGCGTGCGCATTATCCGCAAAGAACATGACCTTCCTGAGAAACGCCTTGTCCTTCTCCGAAAATTTCTCCAAACGCATGAGAAAAGATTCGGTCAAATCCGGATGTATAGCCTTATCAAACTCCATCAGATTTTGGCGACCATCTCCTTGACTTTCGCAAAGTCTTCGGCCTCAGGATTCCAAAGCGACTTGACCTCTTCCTCGATGACTTCGAAGCCGGCGTCCTTAAGCCTCTCCTTGAGAATCCTGTTCCCCTCACCGCTCCAGCCGTAGCAGCCGAACACGGCAGCCTTCTTGTTCTTGAATTTCAGCTGCTTGAGGAACGAAAGCCATCCGGACATGCTTGAAAGGATGTCGTTGCTCACGGTGGGAGATCCGACGATTATCGCCTTGCTTTTGAACACCTCGGTCATAACCTCGTTTTTATCGGATTTGGAAACGCTGAAGACCTTGACGACGGTATCCGGGTGCTGCAGAGACAACTCGTGCGAGATTTCGCGCGCTATTCTTGCCGTTCCCTCCCACATCGTATCATATACGACGGTTATCCGGTCCTCCTGATACGCTTTCGACCATTCGGCATATTTGTCAATGATTTGAAGCGGATTGTCTCTCCATATCACGCCATGGCTCGGGCAAATCATGCTTATGTTCAAGCCCATGCCCATGATTTCATCTATTTTCTTCGCCACCAGCATTGAAAACGGATTGAGTATATTCACATAGTACTTCAAAGCCTCTTTCATAAGAAGGCATTGGTTCGCCTTGTCGTTGTAAAGCTCTTCCACCGCGAAATGCTGCCCGAACGCATCATTGGAGAAAAGAATGT
>CAMOXM010000025.1:0-16479 GCA_946629155.1 uncultured Spirochaetaceae bacterium
TCGCTTCCGAGCGCCGAGCCATGCGCAAAGCATTGTCTCGGCTGGCTCGGAATCTGCATAATGGATTTCTCGTTCCGCATCTGCTCGCAGGGGGTTTACGGAGACTTCAGTCGGCTTACACAATGGCAGAGCACATCTCTGATCTCTTCGGTTTTCCTTGTGATTATGCTATCGGAAAGCGAATTGCTGCGAATCAGATTTTTCAAAGGATGAGTTCGTGGAATTTATCGCTTTCAGGCACATGTCGTGATTATACTCGTTTTCGAGGTTCTTTTAAAGAAGAGAGATGTCCAGCGGCACTTTAATCAAGTTTTCCGAAGACAGCCCCATCATGCAGCCGCAAGAAGTCCTGCAAGGTCAGGGTTTCCGCTCGTTTGCCGGAGTCGATGCCTGCCTTATCAAGCAAATCCTGCGCGTCGGAATATCCCGCTTGCTGCAAATTGTTTTTGAGTGTCTTGCGCCTGTTCGCAAAGCATGATCGCATGAGTCTGACGAACGATCGCTTCTCTTCGGCATCACCGATGATCGGCATCGCCTTCCTTCGAAATGCGATGAGACTTGACATGACTTTCGGGACGGGAAAGAAAGAGCCGGGCTTCACATCGAAAAGCTTATTGCAATCATAGGAAAGCGAAGTCAGAATCGCAAGCGAGGAATAGTTCCTATCGCCTTCCTTCGCGCAGAACTTATCAGCAACCTCCTTTTGAAGCAGGAAAACCATATTGTCGGGATAGGATCCGCTGATACCGCCCTCAAGTATCCTGATCGTCAATAGCGTCCCCACATTGTAAGGAAGATTTCCGCAAAGACACGACGGTTTGTGAATTCCAGAAAACAATGTTTCGAGAACATCGCCTTCTATGATTTCAAGCTTGTCGCCATACCCGCCATCACGCAAAAATGCGCAAAACCCCTTGTCTATCTCGAAGGCCTTGACGCTTGCCCCGGCCAGAATCAGCTTTCTTGTCAGACTGCCGAGACCCGGACCTATTTCGTAAACCGGCATGCCATCTCCCGCTCGCTCCATTACTGCTCTGCCTATGGCGCTTATCGCAGCATCGTCAACAAGGAAATTCTGACCGAATCTTTTCAGAGCCGAATAATCCTTGTCATCGAATATATTGCGTATTTCCTTGGGTGTCAGGGTCTTATCGTTTTTCATACTTTTGCTCGAGCATTTCGTAAAGCTCGCTAGTGCGTTTGAAAAAGCCGCCGCCTGTTTCGCCAAAATGCTTTTTTTGCATTTTAAGCACCGAATACGCTCTTCTCGCCGCATCGTCCATTGCAATGATTTCCTTCCTGAACTGATTTGGAATATAGGAGCGAGTATAGTCTATCTTATCCGCTACGAACAGATTAAAGCACAAATCGTTCAAATATTGGGACGACAGGATCGTATGATGACGAATCGCAAACGAATAAACCAACGGCGCTGACGGAAACACTTTACCGAATAGGAAACCGGCTGTTACGGCATGAAGGGTCTGCTTGTTCTCACGTTCGCCTTCGTATAGCGGCAGCCTGTTCTTCCATATCATATCTATTGTTTCATAATCGGAAAGCTCTTTGGTATAATCGTGAGCAAGCCCTAATATGAGGGATGTGTTTGCTCCAACGCTCCTGTCGAGTTCGAAGAGAATGCCTCCCACAGCAAGGCAATGCTCAAATCGCTTCGGCGATATGGCATCCTGAACACGCCGCTTAAATTCGAAAGCTTCGTTGCGTCTGAAGAATTCGAACACCTTCGGGCACTTCAAATTGAAATCGATATACGCATCCATCAGTACTTACGCCGCAAAATATCGCATGCCATCAATACGCTGGCCACGGCAGTTCGCTTGCGGATATGATCGCGACGGCCCGCAAATCTGAATTCGACAGTTTCACTTTGCTTTCCCTTATCAAACGATACGGAAACAAAGACCTTCCCCACATCTCTGCCATCTGGACCCGCATATCCCGTAACCGCTATCGCCAAATCGGATTGGAACTTGGCGGCGCATCCGGACGACATCTCCTTGGCGCATTCCGCCGACACCTCTGTCCACTTGTCAATCGTCTTCCTGCCAACCCCAAGCTCCCTCATCTTCACTTCGTTGCTATAGCAGACCATTCCGGATTTGAAATACGCCGAGGAGCCCGGCATATCGGTAATCAATTTGGAAATGAAACCGGCGGTTATGGATTCAGCGGTCGAAACACTCAAATGCTTCTTTGCAAGCAAATCCCTGAAATCGCAAAAAATATCGATATCGCCATCGAAGAAGCATTCTATCGGTGTTTCCGCTTTGAGAAGCTCTTTGATCCTATCGACGTATTCGGCTTTGATCCTTTCATCCTCATAATAGACGAAAACATCGATCTTGTAATCGTGAAAACAGGTTCCGACTTCTATTCCCTTGCGATTGCCAATCGCCGAAAGAACCGCATCGCTAAGGTCATTGAAGCGGGCTTCGGCGACCAAGAACAGCGAAAAGGTCGCGCATCTATCGGATGCCGCGCCGGCAAACCTCCGAAAGATTTCTCGCGCTTCGGCAAGCATGGGTTCGCTCTCTCTGGGCGGACCAGGCAGGCTGATGAAGAGCTTGCTGTTCGCTTCGCCGTAGAAGCCAGGCGCCGTTCCGTTCTCATTTGCAATAACCTCGAAGCCTTCCGGAATAAGCGCCTGACGCATATTGCTTGCCCCGTAACCGCCGCACCCTATGCGCTTCATCACGTTTTCCCTTGCCTCCGGCATCTCGATCAAAGGCCTTGAAATAGCATGCGACACCTCGTCCCGCGTCCTATCGTCATCCGTAGGGCCCAAGCCTCCCGTCGTGATTATGATGTCCGCTTTCGAGCAAGCCAATGCTATGTATTCGCGAATGTCCTTGGAATCATTTATTATAAAGGCGCATTCCGTGCGAATTCCCGAGTTGTCCAAGAGCGAACCGAGTCTTTTCACATAATTATCCTGCACCAGCCCTCTGGTGATTTCATTTCCGATTATTATCAATGAAGCATTCATAAGTTCATTACCGCGCATTGCCGGAAAAATCAAAGAGGTTTTTTCAAAACTCCTTTCTTCATGTTACTCGTTCTTCCGGTGCAAGCCGCAAGTCCTGCGGATTCCCCTTTGAAACGGGCATATGCACAAAGTATTAGCCCGTTTCGGAGGGGAACGCCTTGCGCCGGAATAGGCTTCGCAACGTCTTGAAATCAGTTTTGAAAAAACCTCCAAAAAAAACGGGAGATCGCTATTGAAACGACCTCCCACATTATTTCAAAAAAAATTGCAAATCAATCTTTCAGGACGGCTCCATCACGAACCGGTAACCGTGAATGGTTTTCCGGAAGCTGCCGGAGCGTAGTTCTTTCCGGAGAAGCATATCAAGGCTATAAGCGTAACCGCATACGGAATGATATTGAACACTTCGGAAGGAATGCTGCTCAACGCACCGATATTGACGGCTATAAGCGAAAATGTCTGCGCCAATCCGAAAAGCAAAGATGCGAGGAAAACGCCCATCGGCTTCCATCGGCCGAATGCCACGGCAGCCAAGGCGATATAACCTTTTCCGTTGATGAGGTTGTTCGTGAATTGCGTCGATTGCGTGAGAACGCAGCAAGCGCCGGCAAGACCGGCCAAGGCTCCGGAGATGAGAACGCCGGACCATCTTATCTTCCTGACATTGATTCCAGCGCTTTCTGCTGATTCCGGATGTTCGCCGCAAGCCCTGAGGTGAAGGCCATACGGAAGCTTATACAGCACGTACCACACCAGCACAAGCACGAGGATCGAAACCCAAGCGGAAGGATATATGTTGCCGATGCCTGCTTTCATTCCGAACATGAACTCCTTGGTTCTGTCAGCCTGGAAAAGAATCTGCGCAACGAATATGGTAACGCCATCAGCCAAAAGGTTTATTCCCACGCCGGATATCGTCTGATCGCTATTGAGGTTTATCGCGCAAACGCCATGAAGCGCGCTAAACGCCATGGAAGCCAGCATCGCTATCAAAACGGAAATGAATATGGAAGCGCCATGGCCTATTGGCGTCTCCATAAGCACATGTGCGGCTGCCGCACCCAATGCCCCGATCGCCATAAGACCTTCAAGCGCTATGTTGACCACACCTGACCTTTCGCAAATCATACCGCCAATGGCAGTAATCAGAATCGGCGCCGTCAGCATCAATACGAGAGGAATGCTATTGATCAATCCCATACGCTGCCTCCTATTTCACGCTAGCGCTGGCCGGTGCGCCGGATTTGGACTGATTCTCCTTGACCTTCATCTTGGATATCCTGGCCCTCAGGATTTCAGCTGCGCTCCTAAGAGCTATGAACACAACTATGACACCCTGTATGATATATGTGATTTCCTTGGGTATGTTCCTCGACTGCATGAGCTGCTGCGCCTGCTTGAGAATACCGAAAAGATACCCTGCAAGGAGGATGCCCACCGTCTTGCAGTTTCCGATAAGCGCAACCGCAATGCCGTTGAATCCGTAGTTATCCATACCGGAGATTATACGTCCGTAAGTAAACGAGCCGATAGCCACGACAGCGCCTGCCGCACCTGCGAAAGCACCCGAAATCGCCATCGACAATATGGTCGATCTTCTCGTCGGAATTCCAGAAGCCAAGGATGCGTTCTTATTGAATCCCGTCGCCTTAAGCTCATATCCGAGTATTGTCTTCTCCATTACGAACCAATAGACAAGAAGCCCGATAACCAAGATCAGCAAGCCGGTATTGATAGTGGAACCGTTGAACATCCTTTCAAGCGGACCCCACTTCATAAGGGCGGTCTTCGGGAACGGAGACGTATTGTACGTGGTCGCGCCAGGCAAAGCCATGCACACTATTCGCGATAAATACAAGGCGGTATAGTTCAGCATTATGGTGGCTACGACTTCCGACACTTCGAATTTCGACTTCAGATATCCGACCCCCCCGCCATACGCCGCAGCAGCCGCCGTTGACATTATCAGACAATAAGCGACATGAATGACAGGCACCTTCGGACCATAATACGCGCACACGGTCGCAACGGTCATTCCGACGATATACTGACCTTCGGCTCCTATGTTGAAAAGCCCCGCTCGATATGCGAAAGCTATGGAAAGCCCGCAAAGAGTGAACGGCACCAGATAATTGAGCGTTTCGCCTATGTATCTGATATTGAACTTTCCGTTTACGGTATTATGCCCCGTAATCGCTTGCCATATTGCGGAATACATTCCCGACGGACTCTTGCCGACGAAAATGATCAGCAACGTTCCAAGCAGGAAACCGAGCAGAACAACGATTATCGAAATCACGCCTTCTCTCTTCAAGGCAGCATCAGTCAAGCCGATAAGCCTTTCCCGATCGAAGCCGGTCGATTTGCTTTTCTTGTCAAATCCCATATTTTTCCACCTTCTTTTCATTATAGAGCATACAACATAATTTTTCAAACAATTGCGATTAGACCTCTATTTGCCGATTCCGGTAACCATTCGAACAGCATTTCTGTAGGGGTCGTTCAGCGCAACGCCATTATTCCAACCGCCGCTGTGATAGCCGCTTTCGCAGGATTCCTTGTCCGAATCGGGGCACTGCACGCGAAATTCATATTCGCCACCAACCGTCATTGCATCGCCTGCAACGAAAGTCTTAAAGCCGCCATTTCAATTCTTCTTCTTGCCTGATTTCGGCTCGGGTATGGTGTCGTTCGAAATGTTATCTATGAGTTCCACATAATCAGCATTATTGGAAGCCTTAGCAACTTCAGGATCGGTCGTCCAAAAAAACCCGATGTGCAGAATTTGCTATTCGAATCCGCTTGAATCCACACGCAATCCCTGCAATCGACAGTATGAAACGCCCTGTAATCCGTTTGGTTTTCCTCAAATTTCCACTTAGACCCGCTCCAATACAGAAGTCCGGGAGAGAAGCGAACCTGATCTCCTTTTGAGTCTATCGTGAACAACCCCGGGAGCGCATTTTCCGGAACCTTGTAATTTGCACCTGAAGCAGCCCCCGACGATCCGCCGGACGGAGAGGACGCGCCACCGGAGACGGGAATGCCGAAATGGCTCAATAAATCTCTGAGCAGCACTTCATCAGATCCGTCAGATGCAGACTGCGTGCTTATGTAATCCTGAACCTGCTGAAGAGATACCCCGATCTCCGATGCAATCGTCTTCAGCTGCTCATCGGTCAGCTCTTTCTGGTTCTGCGTCGGCTCATAACCAGCGACAAGTTCGCTGCCTGCCTGACTGCCGCCCTCGGAATCGCTCAGACCGCAGGACGGCGAAAGCATAAGCATAGCCGCGAAGAAGAACAGTGCGCTCAACAAGCCACATCTTCTCATAATTCCATCCTAAACGCTCTTTCGGATTTTTTGAAGTTTTCGTTATAATGCTTATCGTGGAATTTTATCAAGGCATGCAGCGCAAATTGGCAGCAACGCAGCATGAAAAGCCCTTATCGGAACGCGCCAACCGGCCTTCCGCCTAAAAAAACGATATCATCGGCAAGCGTTTCCGCCTCGGTCCTGTCATGCGTGGCAAGAATGACCGTTCTGCCCTTCGAATGTTCGAGAATATATTCGCGCATCCTCGCCTCCGTATCAGCGTCCAGATGCTCTGCAGGCTCGTCAAGAAGAACTATCGCCGGCCGGCATGCGAAAGCCCTTATCACGTTGAAACGCTGGATCTGACCCGATGAAAGCTTGTGCGGCCTTTTATCGCTGACATCGCCAACGCCGAAAAAAGCGACTCCATCATTGATGGATTCGATTGCGTTTCTAGCGCCTGCGCATGCTATTTCCAAATTCCTGAGGACCGAACAATATGGGAAAAAAACAGGTTTCGAAAAGGCATATCCTATGCTATGGCTTCTGCCGTCTGCAACATCATCGCGCAGGGTTTCATCATCAAACCGCATGATTCTGCCGCTATGAGGTTTCCTGATGCCGGCAATAAGATCCAAAAGCGTGGTTTTTCCGATTCCGCTATCGCCCATAAGCGCGATTATGCGCCTATCCGGCAAATGCAAGCCGAACTTGTCGAAAAGCAGCGAATCCGAATATGAAAACGACAAGTCTTCTATTCTCATATTCCGAAAAGATCTTTCATATCCAGCGAATCCGATGATGACGCCGCATCTCCGGCGATAATCCGCTGCAATTCCCTTCTCTTCTCGTCGTCGTTCAAAACATGCGCCTTGACTTTGGCATGATCCCCCTCGTTAATTTTGACAACGCCGACATTGCAATTGCTTGCCGCTGCGACCACGGCTTGATGCGTAACTGCGATTATCTGCCTTTTATGTGACAAATCCTTCAGGTATTTTGCAAGCTGCTTCGCCAATTCCCCGCTCAGACCCGCATCTATCTCATCGAAGACTTCGCATTCGCACCCCTTTTCATCGCAGGCGCAGAGCATGGCTAGAAATATCCGTGAAATCTCACCGCCGGAAGCCGTTTCCCTCAGAAGACTTCTGCCTTTGCCTTTGTTCAGCGTTATATAGAAGTCCGCCGAGGAATCGCTATCGACCCTTTCGCTTTTCCTCAAATCGATTTCGAAGCGAACGGAACCCATCGAAAGCTTTGACAGGATCGATTCTATTCTCTTCTCCGCTTTCTGCTTCATCTTTTCTCTTTTCGCATCGAGTTCGGCCTGCATAGAAGCTATCCTGTCATGCATCAAAGCCGCTTCATTGCGCATTTTTTCAAGGGAGACATCAGAATCGGAAATCAAATCCAGCTTTCCTTGCGCATCCACTTTGAACGAAAGGACGTTTTCCAACGAGCCTGAGCCGTATTTCCTTTTCAGCCTTGAAAGCACATCCTGTCTGGCAATGAGCATATCCTGCGAAACATCGTCTCGCTCCTGACGCTCGCAATAATTTCTTATAGCTTCCGCAACATCCTCGATTTCGGCGGAAAGGCTCTCCATTCTTTCGCAAAGCGGCAAAACACGTTCGTCTTTTCTCGATATGCTTTCGAAATCCAAAGCGGCTAATCTTATCGAATTCATCATGCAATCAGGGCCATGCGAAAACATATCGCAAGCATGCCTGGCACTATTCAACATCGATACCCTATCCCTGGCGAACTTGAGCTTTTCGCGTATGAGCTCATCCTCATCGGGTTTGATATCCGCTTGGGAAATCTCCTCAATCGCATGTTCGAGAAAATCCTTGTCGCCGACGCTTTGGTCGAACTCTCGTTTGACTTCATCAATCCTACGCATTATGGCGGCATATTCGCTTCTGACCCCACGCAGCAAATCCCGATCGCCTGTCGTTCCGGAAAAAACATCCAGATAGTTCAGCGCATAGCCTTTCTCAAGGACGCGGCTCTCCTCGCGCTGATAATTCTGAACCACGAAATGCGAAATGATTTTGCTGAAAAGCGCGGAAGGCTTGCGGCTTCCCTGGATGAACGAAGACACCTTATCATGGGAAAACGTCCTTTCGAAGATTATCTCTCCGGAGTCCGGGACGATGGAATTGTCCTCCAGAAGCGAAAGCGCATCGGGCGGAAAGCCGTTCGCATCGTCAGCGCTTATCACCGCCAGCAGCCTTATTTGCTTGTCCGGATCGAAAAACCAATCCTGACCGACCTTACCCGTCCTTAGTGCGTTAAGCGCCTTCAATATCATTGTCTTTCCGCTTCCCGATTCGCCGGTTATGGCGCAGAACGAACCGCAGAAGTCCAAATGCATCTTTTCAATCAATATGAAATTTTCTATTTCCAGTCTTTCAAGCATAAGCCATATCAAAAATAAAGGTCGCCATCGGATTTTCGGACAACTCTGAAAAGCGCTTTTGAAAAATAACTGCCCGAAGAACGCCCTCTTCAAATTTCGCGCCCGTTATTATTAGACTGAGATTTCCTAATTTGTTCCAAACCGTCGATAAATTTCCCGCCGTTTGCCGCCGCGACTTTCTTATTTTCCGCTTCAAGCTCGCGAAAAAGAGACAAAAGCTTATCCGCATCACGCGTAAGTTTGGAGCCTTCCCTGTCGCTTCCGCCCTTTCTCCTTTCCAACAGCACCACCTGAATCATCTGTTCGGCGCGTTTAATGATTTTCATGGCCTTGCTATAGGAGATTCCCAAATCGCGACAAGCCTCATTCACACTGCCGGTTTCGCGCGTTTTTTCCAGCAAAGACGCAATTCCTTTGCCGAAAACCTTCTGATAGCTTCCATCCGAAGTCAAAGCGTATATGAATGTATCGTTGCGTATTACGTATCCGTCCTCATGGCCAGTCATTTTCTGCCTTTGCCTTTCGAACTTACAACCCTGCTTACGATCAACGACGACATATTCGACTCATATCCGTCGGAAAACACGTCCTTTCTCGATCTTTTAGCCATTCCGAAAGAACTTGTCGGACATTTGGCGGAGCATTGACCGCAACCTATGCACCTATCCGCATCGTATGAGATTTTCGAGCAATCCAAGCATCTTGACGCCTCGGCTTTCGCCTGATCATCGGAATACACGACCTTGCCGAAGAAGAAGCTCCTCCTGTTGACGTATCGTTTGTCATATTCGGCATGCACTCGCTGCACAGGAGAATAGTCAACGCTTTGGTAATTTATGGAGTCTCTGTTTATAGGAACATACTTTCCTTTCCTTCTCGCAATCTTCAGATTCTGCCCTTTACGAAGATACCTGTGTATGGATTCCGCGCAAATCCTTCCTTCTTTTATCGAGTCCGCAACTCCGAAATCGCCTTCCGCCATGTCCCCGCCGGCAAAAACACCGGGAACCGATGTCTCAAATGTCCTGAAATCTATGACAGGCAAATTTTTTTTCGGATCGATTTCGATTCCGAATTGCTTATCCAACCCGCACCAATCGATCACCTGGTTCACGGCATAAATCAAAGTTGAGCACTCTACCGTCCTGATGTCGTTTTCATCATATTCGGGCAAGCTCTCGTTTCCATAGCCTTTTTTTCTGATGACTTTCTTGAAAACGGCGGCGCTCACTCTTCCAGCCGTGCCAAGCACTTCGCTTATAACCCATTCGTTATTGACTTCCACGCCCTCGGTTTCCGCATTCAGCAGCTCTTCCAGCTCCATATCGATTTCGTCTCGAGAGCATTTGGTGAACAAGAACACATCGTTGCCGCCTTTCCTGGCTATGCTTCTTGCAAGGCTGAAAGCCACAATGCCGTCGCCCACCACCACCACATCGCCTTTATGTATTTCTATCTCGTTCCTATTCAGCATGCGCAAGTATTCCATGCCGGAGTAAATGCCTTCCGCATCATTTCCAGAAGCATCGGCAAACTTGCCGTCCTGCATGCCAATTGCCAGCATAAAAGCGCCGAATCCGGCTTTTTTGAGCTCTTCAGCCGTAATATCCACGCCAACATTTATTCCGCAACGTATTTCAACGCCCATCTTCTCGAGTTTATCGAATTCCTGTTCGACTATGCTTTTGTCTATCCTGTAAATCGGAACATATTTCGACAAGGCGCCGCCGGGAATATTGTCTTTCTCGAAAATGACCGGCCTGTATCCCATCTTCGCCAAAAAATAAGCGCATGACATTCCTGCCGCGCCGGAGCCCACGATTGCTATCTTATCGTCATATACCGTACCAGCAGAGTTGATCGTGCTGGGAATTGGATGATCAGCCGAGCATTTGGCGCTCAAAAACCTCTCTACATCCTTTATGGCCACCGCCTCGTCTATCCTGCCTCTTGCGCAATGGCTCTCGGATTCGCACACGCAAAGCAACGATGTTATCGTCGGGAACGGGTTGTTTTCCAGCATCAGCTCGTAAGCCTTTTCATACTCGCCGGCCTCAGTCAGATTCAAAAAGGCCTGCACGGGCATTCCGAGACGGCAATACGCCATGCACGGCGCGGTTCCGGAGCGGTCGCACTCCTCGAACCTCTCCCTATAATCGACGCCCTCATCATTCCTTTCGTTCTTGCGCATGGGAGACAGGATGCTTTGGACATCAATCAGCGAGAATCTGCTGGACATCCTTATCGCATTCGTTGGGCAGGACGACATGCACTTGCCGCAGGCAACGCAGCCATCCTTACGCTCCGCGATGAAATTCGAAGCTACGGAGACGAACGTTCCCTTATCGATTGCGCCTCTCAACCCAAGGCACGTGGAATACGATGACGTGCATATCGTGAGAGCTTTTCCCTTGGCATACGTATTAACCAAAGTGTGAATCAAACCGATCGAATCGGTTCTGCGCAATAGTCTGAGCGCTTCGTTTCTGGTGATTTCCCTTCCTCTTCCGGTCTCGATGTAATATTCAGCCTGCCTATCAAGATGAAGACACAAGCCGTTCTCGATCGTGCCGTCGCCTTCGCATTCCACCCTTCTCGCCACAGCGCATGCGCACGAAGAAACGCACAACTTGGAAGCGTTATCCAAATAATAGGACAGCTTATCGTAGTCGCTGACAACCGATTCTTCGGAATTGGAACCGTCTTCGCCTGAGTCCGATGAGTTTTTGTCACTTATCGAAGCCGCCGCAGGTATCACCCTGACCATTCCCGTTCCAACAGCGCGATTAGCAGGAAACATATCATCCATTCGGGCTATATATCTATCGAACAGCTCCGCGACTTCGGGATGATTCGCAACCGTGACTTCATTCGTGAGAACATTCATCATGGTCGCAGGCACAAAAGCATCCGCATAATACTTTCTGACGCCGTCCTCAACCCATGATGAGAAAAAACCCAATTGAGCAAGTTCGCCAGAAATCCTGACTATGTCTTCTGTCACATAGCCTGATCTCCTCGACAATGCTGAAACCGTCCTAACCTTTCTCAATCCGGCAGCCAGCACAACATCTGCCTGCTTATCCGTAAGAAGATTGGCTAAAATCTGATACTCCGGCGATCTGCCGTTTATCTGGTAATATCTCGACAGCTTACCATTGAACAATTTGGCAAGACGGATGATCTTCTTTCTCAGCATCTGAAACCACCTTGAACGCACCGAACGCATTCTCCCGCACCTTTGCAGCTGCTATGATGCGGGATGACACGGCCTATTTGCGCTTATGCCTGTTCTTTCTCAATTTTTTCTTTCTCTTGTGTGTGGCTATCTTATGCTTTTTTCTTTTTCTACCGCAAGGCACTTTTCACAATCTCCTTTCCAACATACAGCGTTTAATTTTCCACTTTTTCCATTGATTTGTCAAACCGCTCGCCTATTGACAAACAGCGCTCTCAAATCGTCAGGTCGTTCCTTTCGAAATTCAAACGAGCCTATGCTCTCGACATGAACTGTGTTCAGGAAATCACCTTCTGACTTCTTATCCGACCCGATAAGCATCATCACGTCATTCGGATCAAAATCCGCCTTGCTTGGCAATCCGTATTTTTCCAAAACCGGCAGCAGGCGCCTCAGCACCGCATCGGAACACATGCACGCCATTCCTATCGCTACGCATTCGCCATGCAAAAGGCCGCCGCCAGACAACGACTCCACCGCATGGCCGATGGTATGCCCGAAATTCAGGACCTTCCTAAGTCCCATTTCGAACGGGTCGGAAGCGACCACATCGGCCTTGACGCGAAGCGATCTGACGATTATGTCGTCCAAATCATTCGAAATGTTCTCGGATCCCTCTATCAAGGCAAACAATTCGCCATCGCTAGTGAGACCCATTTTGATGGCTTCCGCCAATCCTGCGGAAAGCTGGCGTCCGTCCAGCGTGCTCAAGACATTCGGATCTATAAGGACCGCAGAAGGAAATTTAAATGCGCCTATTGAGTTCTTTACGCCCTTGAAATCGACTCCGCACTTGCCTCCTATCGAAGAATCGACTTGCGACAGAAGCGTCGTAGGCACATTGTAGAAATCCACTCCCCTCATATACGAAGCCGCGGCAAAAGCCGCCAAATCACCTGCGACCCCCCCTCCGACAGCCACGACGGCGTCCTTTCTCGTGAATTTCTTCTCAAGCATGAACCCGAGCATTTCGGAATAGTTGTCGAGATTCTTGGACGCCTCGCCCTGTCTTATGACATACGCATATCCTGATGAGGATTGCGAAAGCGCCTTTCGAGCATATTCCGGCGGAACGCCATCATCCGTCACTACCAGAACCTTGCGCTTCAAATCGAATAGAGAACCGATGTCGTCCAGACACCCTCTTCGTATAGTAATATCATACGCTATGTCGTTCTGCTTGGAGTCAATGCTTATCTTCATAGCCGCACCTTCGAAAGCCTCAGCTCCCTTCGGCATACGTTCCCGCCAATTTGACTTCATCGCAAACCGTTTTCAGCTGTATCATGAGATCCGAACCCGCCTCGCCGAACGCATCGCCTTCAAGCTCCGCATAGAAATAGTATTTCCACTTCCTGCTCTTCATGGGCCTGCTTCTGAGATTCCGCATATTGAAGCCGTTCGAGCCTATAATGTCCAAAGCCTTGGCAAGGCTTCCGACTTCATTCGCAACGGAAAACACGATTATAAATCCATCCCCCGATTTTTTTCTGACATTCTTGTTCAGCACCCTTGAAAAGCAAGCGAAGCGAGTCGAATTGTTCCTTTCCGTATTGATTGCCTTCTCTAACACCTCAAGTCCATAAAGGCTTGCGGTCTCATAGCTGGCTATCGCTCCTATCGTCTTATCGTTTTTTTCGGCTACTTCCTGCGCGGCGACAGCAGTGTTGACCCTCTCGACCTGCTCATACCCATGTCTTGTTATGAATTCGGACGACTGGGCAAGAGCCTGCGGATGGCTGAACACCGTCCGTATGGATTCCTTCGTGGCTCCCTTGACTCCTAAAAGATTCTGCTCTATGTCGATGCTCATTATCCTGTTTATGAACAAATCGCCCGAATAGATCAGATCCATGACCATGCCCACGTCTCCTGCAGTGCTGTTTTCTATCGGAAGCACTGCAACATCGCAATTCCCTTTCACGACTTCATCGTAAGACAACGAGAAATCAGGATATGAAACATACTCGGCATCCGGAAACATCTTATTTGCAGCAATATACGCGAAAGCGCCCGGCACACCCGTATAAGCCACGCGCATGCCCTGATTCAATCGCATCTGGTATGACACCGATTGCTTCATCAGACCTTTCATGAACAATGGGTAATACTCCTTGATCGTCTCGTCCTTTATATAAGCTGAATTATTCGCAATTACTTCCGCCTCCCGTTTCGCATCGATTATTCCAAGCCCATTCAGCTTCTTATATTCCGCAATCCTACCGGCCGCTTTCATCCTATCTTCGAAAAGCGCTGCGATTTGCCTATCCGCATCATCTATGGCCTGTCTGGCCTGCTCCATATCATTCATTCGAGAGATTATAATACTTTTCACGAGGTTTTTTCAAAAAGTCATAAACCACAGTCGCTGTCAGATATATGTCTTTGGTGTAGCCCTCATATTCGCAGGCTTCTTTCCAATCTATCCATCAGTCCTTCAAATCTGCTCTTTCCACCGTTTTTATTTTCATTATCAAAGAAATTCGTAGCAAATCGTCCGCACAACGCCATCACATGCGATATGAAGCTGCCTGTCGGCTTGAAAAACATCCGAATCGCAATGCTCATGGCGTAACCTGCCAGAACCAACGCAGTTCTTCTCAACGACAAGGCAAGCGCGCCTTGAGTGACCTTGAAGCCTGCAACGGAAGCAATCACCTCACCGGAATAGTTCAGCATATTCAAGAAAAACACCAACGATAGAGACACGGACACTCCCAAAAGCATCTTAGCCGAAAAACGATATTTATCCGATGGACCGTCATTGTCAGAAGAGGCAGGCAAGCTCTTAGAAGAATTGACGAAAAAAGCAGGAAACAGACGGTTTGAAGCAAATCCGGTCAAGGCACCCGTAAAATTGCCGAAAGCAATCAGAAGCGTCAGAATCCTATCCGATGAATTGCCGAAAACGAACCTCGAAAGCATCAGCGACTGCAAGACATTATATGAGAACGATGAAACGACGGATATTCCGAAAAAACTCGCAAAACGAATATTGCGGCAGGCGAAAACCAAAGCGAATACCACGACATTGGATACGAACGAAATTGCGAAGAAAGGCGTCAGCAGGTTTGCTGAGAAAAAAGATGCCAGAATAAGCTTGCACAAGACAAGCAAAAAGAACTCGCCCGCCTTGAGCACTTTGCTGGCCATAATCAAAGCGATGTTCGCAAAACCGTATCTGAGAAACGGAACAGGGTGCGGCAGAACATTCTCCGCAAATGTCAGAAAGAAGCAAAGTGCAAGCGAATACCGGAACTCGTCGGATGAAACAGCTTTCATACCTAATGCTTTCATGCCTATTGGCAGTCTCCTATCCGTATATTCTAATCGACGCTGCATTGTCTTGCAAATCATTGGAAATATAATATGATATTTGTAATGAACATACTTGAATGCATATCCGGAAAGGAAGAATTCACTCCCGACGATGCCGAAAGGCTTTTGGATGGGATGCTTAAAAGGACTTACTCGCCGACTGACCTATCGGAATCCGATGAACGAAACCCGTTCATGTTGGAATCATTCGTCGATTTCAGCAAAACATCCCGATCCGCAAGCGCGATTTGCTTGGATATAGGCGGAACCAACATAAGGTCGGCGAAGGCTTCCTTTGACAAGAACGGAGAAGCGATTCTTCAAGGCTGCATTTCGGAGCGTATCGGCAAGGACATAGACTCATTCGATAAGCTGATAGAGGAAATGGCACGCAGGGTCAGGCTAACAAATGGCGCGAAAAACGATTTGCCGGACATCCGCATTTGCTTTTCGCATCCTTTCAAAAGCATCGAAAACGGCGATGCTGAAATCATTTTCCTTTCAAAGGATACGGGAATAAGAGGCGCTGAAGGCAAAATCATCGGGAAACCCCTCAGACAGGCATTGGGAAGCGATCTGAAAGGAAGCATCAAAATCATAAACGACACCGTAGCTTCGCTCATCCACGCGAAATATGCGCTTGCCGAATTCGATTTCGGAAATGCTCTCGTCTATGGAGTGGTCGTGGGAACCGGAACTAACATAGCGCTATGCAGAGACGGAAAAGAAATAGTGAATACGGAAATCGGTCAATTCCCAATCATCCTTGAAAGCGACGGGAACTCAAAAGCGGTATTCGAGCACATCACAGGCGGCAAATACATTTGCAGGACAATTAGAAAAGCCCTTCGAGGAAACCGACTCGTTGATTCGGCGAAAACGGCGGAAGAATTGGGTGAAATCGCTGTCAGAAACTCAATCGAATCGATAGAAATCAGAAACGCCATAGAAAACGCTGCAAGAATCGAGGCCGCTTGCCTTGGGGCAATCATCCGATACCAGATGCGAATCGAAAGCAAATGCCGCGCTGTCGCAAGCATAGGCGGTTCAATCTATGAAAAGCTGCCTTTCTTCAAAGAAGCCTTCGATGAAAAAATAGGGAAAATAGCGAAAGACCTGAATTGTGAAATGCTTTTGTCGATGACAAGCGGCTATTCCAATCTGATTGCCGCCGCAATG
>CAMOXM010000026.1:0-15687 GCA_946629155.1 uncultured Spirochaetaceae bacterium
ATAGGGCGATGTCGTTCCTTATCAAGGCGGCAATGCGATTGTAGTGGCTTCCGGGGATTGTCAGCGAATGCGACCAGAACAGGCCGTGATGCACGAAAAGCATGTCTGCTTTTTGTTTTGCCGCTTCATTTATGCTGTCGAGAGTCGCATCCACGGCGAAGGCGATTTTTCCGATGTCGTCCTTGCCGCAGTCAACCTGCAGTCCGTTTTGGCTTGAATCGCTTATGTTCCCGATATTAAAATAGTCGCAGAGAAAACTTATCAAAGATTTCTTTTTCATATTTCGCCACCTCTTTCACTATTTCGAGTTTTTCCGGAGATAGATTCGAATTCATCAGTCTGTTGTAATCGTCGATGAAAGCGCTTTTTTGCTCCATTAGCCTTGCTTTTACGTATTCGCGCCATCTGGAAATCGCTTTTTCGCTGAAAAGCTCGGGGTAGTTTCTGGCTATCATGTGGCTGAACAGCGTTTGTACGCGAAGCGAATAACCTTTTGATTTAAGCGTTTTCAAAGCATCGAGAAGAGCGTCCTTGTCGCCTTGTTCGGCTACTTTCATCAATTCGGGCGCTTCTTTGTTTATGAATCCATCGAGCATTGTTTCCTCTACAGCGACGCTGGTCTTGATTGCTCGCCCGTCTGTTGCGTCCTGTTCGCCGGCGGACGGATAGTTGCCTTTTCCTGCATAGTTGCCGGAATAGGCATATCCGACTTTGCGAATGGAATCCAATTTGGAGATCCTATCTTGCAGCCGCTCCTTTATTTCATCCGCATCCACTTTCCCAGCGTAGTATTTGTCGGCATAATCCACATACGGGCACTCGTTGACCTTTATCGTATGGCAGAAGCCGTGCATGAGGGAGATGTATTCGTCCTTGTCCTTCTCCTGCGCTTGCATGAGCTTTTCCATGTTCTCCGTGAATTGTTCTTCGTGCGAGAGCAAATCGAAAGCGTAATACGAATTCATATTGCCGCCGATGATGACCGCTATCGTTGCGTAAGAGGAATCGGCAAGTGCGCTTTTGGTTATCGCCATTATGGGCATGGACGATTTCGCGGCTGCCTGCACGAATTGCATCGGATTGGCTTTTCTGCAATTTGCAACGTATTTGGAGTATATTCCGTAGTTTGATTCCTTTATCAGCGCCAGCAGTCCTGCAGTCGCTTCCACATCGCTGAGCGCATCATGCGCTTTGGTGTGAATCAAGCCGTTGGCATGAGAAAGATGCTCGAGCTTGAGGCTGTCTCGCATCGTGCCGTCATCGCGCGCGACTTGCAGGTATTTCAGCTTGTCCTTGTCGAGATAGTGCATGGCTTTGGTGACCGTGAAGCAATCGAGGGATCTGTCTATGAATGGTTCGTAGGGCGGCAGCAGGTTTCTGAAAAGCAGGTGATTCACGACTTGATTGTCGAAAGCGGTGTTGTTGTATCCGGCGATTATCGTGCTCTCTTTCTTATTGAGCAGCACGGTGCGGATGCTTCTTGCGAATTCGAGTTCGTTGAGTCCTTTTTCGGCAGTAAGCTGCGGGGTTATTCCGGTCAGAACGCAGGCGTCGAGCGAAGGCATGTGGTCGTCTGCGAGTTTGCAATAGAAAATCGTGCCGTCGTCTATCGGCTTCAAGTCGGAATCGTATCTTCTGGCGGCGAATTGCGATATCCACGTGTATTTGGATCTTATGTCGAACGTTTCGAGATCATAGACTAGAAAATCCTTGCGGTTAATGCTGTTCATCAAGTTTCCTTATGTATGCGTCGTTGTCTAAGAACATCGATGTCCTGTTTATAAGAAGGCCTACGATGTTTTCCAAATCCTTGTTGGGGATGTTGAAATGCCTGAATATGACTTTGAGATTCGTGAAGAGGTCTTTTTTGATCGTGTCATTGGCGGATGCATAACCTCTGCCGTGCCCATGGGCGGTTGTCACCGCATTGGTCTGAGGGTCTCTTTTTATGTCTCTGTCTTCTCTTCTGATTTCCCTTGTGTCGGTGTTTATCTTGTTATACACATGCGCTATAAGGGAATATGCGCCGAGTTCGATCAATTTGTTTTTTGAAAATTGGAAATTGTTCACGATCGTATCGAAAAACTTCAGATTCGCAATAAGAATCGGATTCTCGATTTTGATGTCATAGGATATTTTAGGCAGGATGTAGTTCAGGATTCCGACCTTTTGGAGCTCTTTGAAAATTTCGGATGATTCGCCGGATTGCAATATTTTCACAAGCTCCTCGTAAAGCCTGCTGGTTGACACGTTTTCTATCAGACTGGCGTCCTCTTGCATTTTTTCATACAAGGGCCTTCTGATTTTCAAGCCGTCCTTTATGGAATATTTCACGCCTCGGATTATCCGAACCGGATCTTCCTTGAATATCTTATCCAATGGTATGATTTCCACAAGCTGCCTGTTTTCTATCAGATCCGCATATCCGCCCAAATAGTCGTAGATTTTCTGATTGTCGGGATCGTAATACAGGGCGTTTATGGTGAAATCCCTCCTATAAGCATCCTCATCCATGTTTCCGTATATGTTCACGTTGCTTTTCGACTCGAGCGCTCTGAATGTCGCCACCTCTATTATCTTGTTCTCTTGAAAATAGAAATGAGCCAATTTGAAGCGATGACCGATTATCCGCACGTTCTTGAAATGCGATTTGAGCTGGTTGGGCGTCATCGACGTGACGATGTCGAAGTCTTTCGGCTTTTTTCCGAGAATCAGGTCCCTGACAGCTCCTCCGACGATGAAGGCTTCGCCGCCGAAGAATTTGATTTTGCTTATTATCTTGAGCGCGTCGCCGTCTATCAGGCTGTTGTTGATCTTGTGCTCTTTCTTTTCGTAAACGAACGCTACTATATTCGCATTTCCTCTGTTGACTATCTTCTTCAGCATTTCGCAGTGACTCTAACGGCAAACCGAATTCGGACGCTTGCGCGGAAGCGTTGAGGTTTCTTCAAAATTGATTCTCATATGATGCGAAGCCTATTTTGAATCATAGCGTTCTTCGATAAGGCAAGCAACATAAAGAAAGGAATTCTGAAAAACCTCCGTTATTTCTTTGATATGGGAGCCGACTCTCCATTAGCCGAGAGGGTGTATGAGTTGTCTTTGCCCTTTGATATGGCGAGTTCCACGCTTTCCTTTGCGGAATCCCCGAAAGCATTCGTTTCCAGCTCGATTGAGAAGGCGAATTCATTTCCGCTTGTCTTCGTGATTTTGGCTGTGGCTGATGCGTTCATGCCATCGATGGGGCTGAATGAGGTTTTCTTTCCCCAAGCCATCTCGAGCGTTTCACCGAATTCCTCCATCGATATGGAATCCTTGCTTATTTCGAATTCCATGTATTCGTTGCTCCACTTTCCGATCGCCCAATCAGGGATTCCTTTCTTGCTGCATCCGACAAACGGAAGCGCGATCAACATGCAAACGAACGAGAATGCGATTATCTTCATGTTCTTATTCATGACAGTCTCCTTGAAGGGGCCTCAGGTTCCCTTGTATTCTTGCATTCTCGGTATTATATGATAAAAGGGCGGTTTTTTCAAAAAATGGTTAGCATGCGGTTGGTGCGTGGCCTTCATGCAGCGATAATCGTTCGTTCCGGCTCTTTCGATCGAGGCGGCATCCGGCGCACTGCTTTGCAAATAGAATCGAGGTTTGGTAAAATCAATATGCGATCTGACGATGCTTCGGGAGACTTGAATATGCGGTTTTCGTCGAGGAATCGTTGAGTTCCGGCTGCTGCTGCGGCAAGGAGTTTCAAATGGCCAAATCCAAGGAAACGATCAGGAGCATGATAAAGGCTGCCATGTTTCAGGAGAGATGCGATGTAATCATAAGAAACGCCAGAATAGTGGATGTTTGCAATCATCAGATCATAACAGGGAAGTCGATCCTGATAAGGAAGGGGCATATAGCCGGATTCGCCGGAAACGACTACCTGAACGGGGATCTGATAATCGATGCGCAGGGTCAGTTCGCCATGCCTGGGTTCATCAATGCCCACGTCCACATAGAATCATCTCATCTTTCCGCCGACCAATTCGCCAAAGCGGTGATTCCGTTCGGAACCACGACCGTCATCGCCGATCCGCATGAGATTTGCAATGTCTGCGGTCTGGACGGACTCGATTACCTTTACGAGGCCACGGCCAAAACGCCGTTGTCGGTTTTCTTCATGATACCATCGTGCGTTCCCGCCACGCCTTTCGAACATGCGGGGGCGACCATAAAAGCAGAGGACATAGAAACCAGAATGGGCTTGGAAAGGGTTTTGGGCTTGGGCGAGCTGATGGATTATCCCGGCACCATAAACGCCGACGGGGAAATATTGAGGAAAATCGAAGTCGCTGAAAAGCATGGGAAAGTTATCGACGGCCATTCGCCGCTTCTCAAAGACAACCAGCTCGATGCGTACATCGCATCAGGCGCTTTTACTGATCATGAATGCGCGACGCCTGAAGAGCTCAGGGAGAGGACAAGCAAGGGGATGTATGTTCTTTTGAGGCAAGGCTCGGCATGTCACGATACGGCGACGCTCAGCAGGGGCGTGGATGATTTCAATTCCAGATTCTGCTTGTTCTGCACGGACGATCGTCAGCCAAACAGCATTTTCGAAGAGGGTGACATAAACAACAACATCAAGATTGCAATCGAGAACGGAATCAATCCGATCACAGCCATACAGATCGCGTCCTTGAACGCAGCGACTGCTCATAATCTGAGGGATCGCGGGAGCATAACTCCGGGAAAGAGGGCGGACATAGTTCTTTCCAAGAGCATTTCCAATCCCGTTCCGTCATGCGTGCTGATAAAAGGCGAAGTGGTTGCCAAAGAAGGCGAGTATCTTCCTGATACCTCTCCATACGAATCTGAAAAAGTTACGGGCAAGGTGAATATAGGTGATTTCAGCAGGAACGACATTTCATTGAAACTGTCTAGCAATACGGTTCATGTCATCAAAGTGAATCCAGGCAGCGTCGTTACCGACAATGTAGTGGAAACGGTTGCTACGGACGACGAAGGGAATTTCGTTTATTCGCCGAACAAGGATATTGTGAAGATTGCCGTAATCGAACGGCACAAGGGGACGGGGAACGTAGGCGTCGGTCTCATAGAAGGCTATGGCCTCAGACATGGCGCGGTTGCCTTGTCGATTGCGCATGATTCGCACAATTTCATAGTGGTGGGGCAGAACGATGATGACATGTTCGCTGCCGTCAAGGAGCTTGAGAGGATTCACGGCGGAATAGCCCTCGTGAAGGACGGCAAGATGATCAAATCACTTCCCCACGAGATAGCCGGACTTATGACCGCTAAAAAGAATTTGATAGAATTGTCGGCGGAGCTTGAGGATGTGAATAATACGGCTGTTAGCGAATTGGGCGTTTCAAAAGACATTGATCCCATAATGACGCTTTGCTTCATGGCATTGCCGGTGATTCCAGCATTGAAAATCACAGATAATGGGCTTTTCGATGTCATAAAGTTCAAGCTGATCTCGATAGAGGCATGATAGATGCGCGATCTTTTGACTATCTTGCTGAAATTGGTTAGATTCAAAATATGAGAAGAGCTATATTGATAGGCATTTTGATTTCGTCTGTTTTTTCAGTCGTGTCATGCTCCACATCGTTTTGGCAAACGAGGTATAAGCCTTTAGCGCCGAAGAAGCAAGCGTTTGCAAAGCATCTTCCGCCTCCTCCTCCGCCTCGTTCTGCGAAGAAAAAGTCGATGGTTGCCAAGTCTCAGAAGAAGACTACTAAAAAACCTGTCAAGAAGGCGGAGCCTGCCAAACCGACTCCTCCGCCTAAGCCGGAGCCACCCAAGGACGACCTGCCTAAGCCGTATGACAACAAGGATAGGACGCCGATTTACGATTGATATTCTAATGGATTCTAGAAAAAGAGGGGACGGTAAACCCCTCTATTTTTTTATCTGTTTTCGGAACTATCGATAAATCAATCAATCGCCATTCGAATCATCATCCGATGCTTCCCCGGGCGAATCGTTAGCGCCTGCGTTTATGGAAACATCGTTCGCTTCGTTGCCATCCGTCGGATTGTTGTTAACACTATCATTTGAGGCGTTATCGGCTTCAGCTTGCTCGCTTTCGGCTTCTGAAGAATTTGACTGGGCATCTGCCGATTCGCTGTCCTTGTCGAGAACGGCTATGGATACGATGAAATCATCGGCCTTCTTCATTGAGAACACTTTGACACCGGAAGCGGCGCGACCTTGTTGCGAAATGGTATCTACTGGCATTCTGATGATTTGCCCGTAGTTGGTTATGCACATCAGATCTTCCTTTTCAGCATCGGCGCTGAGAGCGCGGACGATGTATTCGCCTTCGTCTTCCTTCAGCTTGTATATGCGCTGGCCGCCCGTGCTTCTGCCGTGTGCTGTGAACAAATCGTATTCGACTTGCTTGCCTCTTCCTTTGCTTGTAATCACAAGGGCCGTTTTGGAGGTATCCACCTTTACAAGGCCGACTATCTCATCCGAATCCCCTGAAAGCCTGAGGCCTTTCACGCCATGTGCCTGACGCGACATCGTTCGGACGCTATCCACCTTGAAGCGAAGACCTTTGCCTGATTTGGAAACTATAAGCGCTTCGTCCTCTTCATTGACGAAGATGCAATGCCGCAAGGTATCGCCTTCGTCCAGCGAAATCGCGATTACGCCTTTCGTCCTCGCATTTCTGTAGTCATATAGCCTAACGCGCTTCAGGACGCCTTTTCTGGTGGCCATGAGAATAGTCTTGCCTTCGTCGAATTCCTTGAACGAGATTCCGGATGTGATGTCTTCTTCGTCCGTAAGTTGCAGCAGGCTGCGGATTGAGGTTCCCTTGCCCGTCTTGGTGGCATCCTCGATTTCATGCACCTTGATGAAATACGCTTTGCCGAGAGAGGTCATGAACATCACGTAATCGTGAGTGGAGGCCTTGAAGATGAAGTCCGTAGCATCTTCGTTTCTCAAATTCACACCTCTCACGCCTTTGCCGCCTCTGTTCTGAGCCTTGTATTCGGATGCGCTTACACGCTTGAGGAAGCCTTTTTTGGTTGCCGTGATTATGACGTCTTCCTCCTTTATGAAATCCTCCGCGCTCATCTCGCCTAGCTCATAAGGTATTATGACGGTTTTGCGCTTGTCGGCGAATTTATCTTTTATCGCCTGTATTTCATCGCGTATGACGCCCAGCAGCTTTGCTTTGTCCGAAAGCAATTCGTTGTAGTAGGCGATTTTCGCTTCGAGCTCCTTGAGCTCATTGAGAATTTCTTCCGTTTCCAGATTGGAGAGTCTCCCCAAGCGCATGTCGATTATCGCCTTGGCTTGGATATCATCAAGCCCGAATCGTTCCATAAGCCTTGTTTGCGCTATCGCATTGTCCTGGCTTTCCTTTATTATTCGTATGACTTCGTCTATGTTTTCGATTCCGATCTTCAAGCCTTCGAGAATATGCGCTCTTTCCATGGCCTTGCGAAGGTCGAATCTCGTGCGTCTGGTAACGACATCCTCGCGATGCTCAAGGAAGTAGAATATCATGTCGCGAAGCGTAACGATTTGCGGTCTTCCTTTGACAAGGGCGACATTGTTTATGCTGAAATTGCATTGCAAGTCCGTCATCTTGTAGATTTGGTTCACGATGACGGCAGGCATCCCGCCTTTCTTGAGATCCAGCACTATTCGGATTCCTTCCTTTTCGCTCGTTTCATCGCGAACTTCAGCGATATTCTTGATGGCTTCCTTCTTCAGCAAGTTGATCTTCTTGACGACTTCCGTCTTGTTGACCTGGTAGGGGACTTCCGTGAACACTATGGATGTGTGCGTTCTGTGTTCCTCGATTTCGTATCTGCTTCTGACGGTTACGCGTCCTCTTCCCGTGCAATACGCGTCGCGGATTCCTTTCGTTCCGTGTATGACGCACGATGTGGGGAAGTCCGGCCCTTTGACGTATTCCATCAACCCCTCTGACGTTATTTCGGAGTTGTCTATCATCGCGATTATGCCATCGCATACTTCGCCGAGGTTGTGGGGAGCCATATTGCTCGCCATTCCGACCGCGATTCCGCTCGTTCCGTTGATGAGCAGGAAAGGTATGGATGCCGGCAGGACGGAAGGCTCCTGAATGCTTCCATCGTAGTTATCGACGAAATCCACCGTTTCCTTGTTTATGTCTTCGAGCATCGCTTCGCCGAACACGCTCATCTTAGCTTCGGTGTATCTCATGGCTGCCGCGGGGTCTCCGTCGATCGAACCGAAGTTGCCGTGAGGCTTGACGACAGGGTATCTTAATGAGAAATCCTGCGCCAGGCGAACGAGAGCGTCATATACCGATGCATCCCCATGCGGATGGTATTTACCGAGAACGTCTCCGACGATCCTTGCGGATTTCTTGAACTCGCCGGAGCTTTTTATGCCCAGCTCGTTCATATCGTACAATATTCTTCTGTGAACGGGTTTCAGACCATCCCTTATGTCTGGCAGGGCTCTTGCCACTATTACGCTCATCGCATAATTGAGGTAGCTTTTCTCCATTTCGGAGGCGAGGTCCTTGGTTATGACCCTTTCAATCAAATTTCCGTCTTCTTCCATTATTCGTTTCCTTCCATATTGCTTTTTTGATGCTAATCATCTTCCGATAGCTTCGCGATTCTAGAAATCCAAGTTTGTGGCGTACGTCGCATTCTCCTCGATGAATTTGCGTCTTGGCTCCACTTCTTCACCCATAAGCTTGGTGAATACGTTGTCAGCGGTCGTGAAATCGTTCAGATGAACTTGCGTTATGAGCCTGTCCTTCGGGTCCATAGTGGTCTCCCACAATTCGGACGGGTTCATCTCGCCCAATCCTTTGAAGCGCTGGACGGTGACTTTCTTGTTCGTTCCCGTTATTTCCTCGCTCTTCATATACGCTTCGTATGCTTCATCATCGTAAAGGTATTTTTCGCTTATCTTCTTGTCTCCGCTGCCTATTGAAACCTTGTAGAGCGGGGGCATTGCGAAATACACATAGCCTTCCTCTATGAGCGGCTGCATGTATCTGAAGAAGAAAGTGAGGAGAAGCGTCCTGATATGCGACCCATCCACATCGGCATCTGCCATGATTATTATCTTGTGGTATCTGACCTTTTCTATGTCGAAATTCGCGCCCAGACCCGCGCCTATAGAGGCTATGACAGGTTGGAGCTTTTCGTTTTCCATCACCTTCTCGTCGCGGCTCTTTTCGACATTCAGCATTTTGCCCCATAGCGAGAGTATGGCTTGGGTCTTTCTGTCGCGTCCTTGCTTCGCACTGCCTCCTGCGCTGTCCCCCTCGACTATGAACAATTCGCACTTCGCAGGATCCTTCTCGCTGCAGTCCGCAAGCTTTCCCGGAAGCCCCATGCCTTCGCTGTCTTTTCTTATTCTGGCTCTGGCGTCCCTGGCCGCGATTCTGGCTTTCGCAGCCATTACGGCTTTTTCCAATATTGCGAAGGCGGTGGCAGGTTTCTCGTCGAGGTAGTCGTTCAGCCTTTGATAGAGCAGGGAAGCGACGCCGCTTTGGATGTAGCTGTTTCCGAGCTTCATCTTTGTCTGCCCCTCGAATTGCGGATCGGTCATTTTCACGGACACGATCGCCACCAGACCTTCTTTGAGATCATCTCCCTCGAATGCCTGTTCGAATTTCTTCTGTATCTTCGAATTCTTTCTCAGTTGCTCGTTAAGCGCTCTCGTGAGACCTGTTCTGAATCCTGAAATATGCGTTCCGCCTTCGCGCGTGTTTATGTTGTTGACGAATCCATACAGTATGCTGTCGTATCTGTCGTTGTATTGCAACGCTATTTCCACTTCCGTGTCTTTTCCGCCGGAGGGGTTCGGAATGGTGCCGTTTATGTAGATCACGTCCTCGTTTATCGTTTTCTTGTTCTCGTTCAGCAATTGTATGAAGCTTATGAGTCCGCCTTCGAAATGGTATTCGTTGGCAATCGGCGAATCGCCCCTGTCGTCCGTAATGCTTATGCGTATTCCCTTGTTGAGGAATGCGAGTTCTCTCATTCTCGCCGATAGGACTGAGAAATCGAAATCCACATGCTCCATAATCGTGAAATCGGGTGTGAACCTGATGGTCGTTCCGGTTTTGTCGCTGTCTCCGATCTCCATGACTTCGGTTTGAGGTATGCCTTTCGCATAAGTCTGCCTATATGCATGACCGTCGCGTTCGACTATGGCTTCGAGTCTGTCCGACAGGGCATTGACTACGGAAACCCCAACGCCGTGCAAGCCTCCCGAAACGCTATACGCCCCTTGCTCGAATTTTCCGCCCGCATGCAACATGGTCAATGCCACTTCCAACGTGTTCTTGTGCTCGACCGGATGCTCTCCGACGGGGATTCCGCGCCCGTTGTCCTTGACCGTGACCCAATTGTCCTTCTCGAGCGTGATTTCGACATCGGTGCAAAAACCCGCCATGGCTTCGTCTATAGAGTTGTCCACCACTTCGTATATCATGTGGTGCAGACCGTCTATGCCCTGAGTTCCTATGTACATCCCAGGCCTTTTTCTAACGCCTTCAAGGCCTTTCAGGACATGTATGCTTCCGACTCCGTACGATGAATCGTTCTTATGCTCTTCTTCGCTCATTCGCTTCTCCTTTCAAGCGGTATTTGAAGCGGTTTTCGCCAACCGGATGCATTCGGATGCGGATATATGCCCGGCCATATCCAAACGACTGACCGATCCGACGCATTTTTTTTGAAAACTCCGCTAAAATTCGTCTAACAGGCTCGATTTTCGGATTTTTTCTTATGCTCCATTGATAATGCCTCTAATAAAATTCGATTTGTGATGGAACAAGGCAAAAACCATACGCTAATATATATTATAATATATATTAAAAATATTCAAGCGCCTGCCATTGCCAGCCACTTTTTATTTTGTTTCGGAAATGCTATAATAAGCAAATCATGCTTATGATTAAAGATGCTTACGGTTTTTTGAAGAAAGCGCAAACCTATTATCTCGCTACTGCGGATGGCGAATGGATAAGGGTTTCAGGAACTTTGGCCGAAGATGACAGGGCTGAGGCGAGAAAGCACATGCTTGATAGCTATCCGGAACTTAGGAAGATGTACGATGAGAACGATGGCAACACCGTTGTCTGGTATTTCAAGGATGCCGAGGCGATAGTGAGTTCATTCGTGAAAACGCCTGAAAAAGTGAAGTTTTAGGAGAGTTTTTTTTTCAAAACTCCTTCCTTCACGCCGCCTGGGTCTCGGTTCAGTGCGCAAGTCCTGCGGGTTCCCTTCCGGAACGGGCATATGCGCAAAGTTATTAGCCCGTTTCGGAGGGAAGCGCCCTTAGAATTGGTATTCCCTCATAATCCAATCGGATGCATCGAATGAAGCTTCTATTTTAGTCTCGTCGTCATCCGGAAGGTTATAGAAGAAATCTATGCCTGTGGCTTTCTCCACGTCGTCTATGCTCATGGCGTAGTAGGCGATATTCTTGAATTTTCCTTTCTCGTGGGGGATTATGAAGCCTATTCCTTTCTTATCGCTGTCGTTATAGACGAGGAATACTTTGTAAAAGGCATCGGGAACGCCGACCTTTGATTCCCCTATTGCAGAGGATGGAGGCATGCTGTTGAAAATCGGTCCTGTGACGATGTATAGGTCGCCGTATTCGTAAGCGTTCTTGCGTGCGATTTTTTCAGCGGTAAGCCATATTCCAGCGTTGTAGTCATGTATTTGAGGAGACATGTTCGATAGGAGGAAAGTCTCGCTCATGGCATCTGCGGAAAATCTGAAGTCCGCTGCCGGCGCCAGATGTCCTCTGTCGAATCCGGACTTTCTATAATCCGACAGCAACGAGCGCCATGCCGGCCTTAGCGATTCATCCTCTCTGAAATCCTCGCTTCTGCTTTCGCTTCCGCTATTCAATCTCGCGCCTGACAGGTAGTAGCCCACCCAATTCGGCTGTTTGGTGTCCTTGTTGTATCCGACGGTATAATATGTTTTCTCCAATATCGCATTGTCCTTGTCGCACTTCGACATTTCCAATTTCATATTGCTTCCGTCCGTAGATGCCGAATCGGAGGCGGATGTTCCGGATTCCTTGATTCCGAGCATGCCGTAGATGGTTTCCCTTAGGTTTCCGTTTTTTATTCCGTATATGACTCCGATCAATATCAGCACGACTATCGTCATCAGCGAAGGAGCCTTGGCCTTTCTTTTTGTTCTTTTAGACATAGTTGCTATGATTTTATATCATTTCGAAAATCATTTTCAAATACCTTTTGCTTTCTTTGCAAATGAAATGCTTTTATATACAATATATCGTTATGAAGAGAATGAAGCGAAAAACGATTATAGCGGCTTTGCTTGCGGCATTTGCGTTTTTGTCGCCTGCGTGCGCATCAAGCGCTGGCTTTTCCGGCGATAATGCAGGCGGCGATGCGGTTGCTGCTGTTTCCGAAACATTTTTGTCAGATTCGTCCAAAATAGGCTACTTGGGACCGGAGGGCACGTATTCGCATGAAGCGTGCATGAGGTTTTTCGGCAAGCGAGCGAATTTCATTCCGTTTGGTACGGTCGGCGATGCGATAGATGCTTTGACGCGTGAAAGCGTCGATTTATGCGTGATTCCGCAGGAGAATTCCATAGGCGGTCCCGTCCTCGACTATATTGATGCCATTTTGACGAATGAAAGGCTTTTCATCGTAGGCGAAGTGGAGCTGCCGATAAGCCAGAATCTGCTTGCGCTTACCGGTGTCGGCATTGATGATGTAGTGCGCGTCTATTCGCATCGGCAAGGGATAGTTCAAAGCGCGTCATGGCTTTCGCAGAATCTTTCGTCTGCGCAGGCTATTGAAGTTTCCAGCACTGCTGAAGGAGCTAGGCTCGTTTCCCAAAATAGCGATAGGGGCGCGGCTGCAATTGCATCTGCATATTGCGCCGACAGCTACGGACTCAATGTTCTCGCATCGGATATTCAGGGGAATGCGAGCAATACGACAAGGTTCTATGTTTTGTCCAAGCGTCCGGCGCCTTTGTCTTCGGGCAAGCGAATCGCTTTCGTAGCAACTGGAAATGCGAAAGATCTTCCGAATTTGCTGGGCGAAATGGATTCGGTTGGAATGGAATTGATTTCCATTCACGATCGTCCGCGAGGAACGAAGCTCGGGGAATACCGCTATCTTGTCGAATGCATGAGCGTGGAGCGCGATGGTTATTCGAAAATGACGGGACGCAGTCCGTTCGAGTTCAGGTTTTTAGGAAGATTTGATGTTAGGTGAGACTATGACTACGTTGGTTTTGATTGAAAAGGGCAAATCGGAGAGGATAGATTTCCCCAAGCATTTTTTCAGCGAATTCGATGCCGGGGCGAAGATGATTCTGGTCGCCCTCGATATTGCCGATGACAATTTGAAGAGAATACGTTCGGAAGCTGAGAAGAGAGGACGCTCTTTCGGAACAACGACGATCAGCGAATACTTCGGCAAAAGCGATAAGAGCGACATAGTGCTGGTGCGTTCGGAAGGGAAGCTTACGAAGGAATCCAAGGCTGCGGCGAGCATTCTGTGCAGTCATATCCAGCCAGATAGCGTAATCGTGTATTCCTCGTATCCTTTGCTCCGCAATGTCAGCCCCAGCATAGTGCCCGATTCGTTCGTCATCGAAGAGCTTTCCTTCGAGGAGGCCGAATCGTTTCTGTATTACGGCGCCCCCATGATTGATATCACGAGCATTTACAAGGCAGTCAATCAGGGGGTGAAGGTGATTCTCAAGTCGTTTTGCGAAGAAGGCGGCATAATAATATCGTCGAAGCCTTCCAAGAGAGCGCAGAAAAAGATCGTGAAGGGCTTTGCGGCGATAAGCGGAGTGAGCATAATCACTTTGGAGGGAATAGGCTTCAAAGGCGTCAGCGGAACGACGACAAAGCTTGCCAACGCCTGCTCCGATGCAGGGGTTTCCTTCCTGATGATAGCGCAAGGGGCTAGCGAGTCCGCTATTTCCGTGGTCGTGAAGGATAAGGATGCGGCTCTTGCGGCCATGAGCATCAACAAGGCTTTTGAGGACCAGATATTCGCGGAAATGTGCGAGCCTGTGAAAATAGACAACAACAATGCGATCATAGCGGCTGTCGGCGATAGCATCACCGATTCTCCCGTTTTCGTAAGCGCGTTCTATTCTGCGTTTTCATCCTTCAATGTCAACATAAAGCTTTCCACGCTGACCAGAGGTGATAACAGCCTTTGCGCAGTAATCAGGACAAACGATTTGAAAAAGGCCCTTTCGGGGCTGAATGCTTCCTTCTGCCTGTCCAAAGTCACTATTTCCATGGGAATTTTCGGAGCCGGAAACGTCGGCGGAGAGTTGTTGGGCCAAATCGCCGAGCAGGAGGAGGAGCTGAACCGCAGGGGAATCGATATAAGGGTTCGCGCGATTGCAAATAGCAGGAAGATGCTGCTGTCCAATGTCGGAGTGGATTTGACCGCATGGAGGAAGGAATTCGAGAAGAAGTCTGCGCCTTTGGACATGGAGGCGATGGTTGATTTCATCGATAATGACGCTTATCCCCATACGCTGATAGTCGATTGCACCGCTTCCGATGCGATTCCGCTGAAATATTCGGAGTGGTTCGAGAGGGGCATACACATCGTCACGCCGAACAAGAAAGGTGGAGTGACCGATTTCAAGTATTACAGCAGCATGCTCGAGATGGCGAAGAAGAACAATTGCATGTATCTCCATGAGACCACTGTCGGAGCGGGTCTGCCTGTAATATCCACGCTTAATGATCTCATTCGCACGGGAGATAAGATAAAGGGCATTTCGGGAATAGTCTCCGGCACGCTGGCATATCTTTTTTCGGAATATGACGGCAAGGTTCCGTTTTCCAAATTGGTTCTGAAAGCCAAGGAAATGGGATATACCGAACCTGATCCGAGAGAGGATCTCAGCGGGATGGATGTCGCCAGAAAAGCCATAATCCTGTCGCGGGAAATGGGCTTCGCCGCCGAGCTCAAGAGGCTTAATGTGGAGTCGCTCATACCTGAGAACCTGAGGAATATTCCTTATGATGAGTTCGTCAAGCGCATCGGAGAAATGGACGATAAGATGAAGAAGCTGTTCGATAAGGCATCTAATGATGGGAAGGTTCTCAGATACACGGCAGAGGTGAAGGAGGACGGCTCATGCTCGGTTCAGCTCGCATCGTATGACAAAGAGCACGTTTTCGCACAGACGAAAGGGACGGATAACGTATTCGTTTTCCGCACCAAGAGATATGACAAAGGGCCGTTGGTTGTGAAAGGTCCTGGCGCCGGATTGGAAGTGACGGCAGGCGGCGTGTTCGCCGATTTGCTCAAGCTTTGCAGCTTCCTCGGCGCTTCCTGATATTCGATGAGGCATGGAGTTGATTATGAGATTCGTTAGTACAAGAAACGATAAGAAGGAATTGACGTTCAGCGAGGCGATTATGAAGGGGCTCGCCGACGACGGAGGGCTTTATGTTCCAGTTGCTCTTCCCAAAATAGACATCGCCAAGCTCGATTATGATCCGGATTCGGATTCGTATTCCAAATTGGCCGCTCGGCTCATAAAGCCGTTTGCGGAAGGCGATGTTCTCGAAAATGACATTGCCGGCATTTGCGAGCGCGCATTCGATTTTCCCATCAAATTGACTTACGATCCTAAAAACGACAAGCATGCG
>CAMOXM010000027.1:0-15514 GCA_946629155.1 uncultured Spirochaetaceae bacterium
AGCTGCTGACGCGCGATTTCAACCACCTCAGGATCCGGGTCCACCGGAGTCTTTCCGAAATACCCCAAAACCATCTTGCCGTATCCGTCCGCGATTTTCCTCCACTTGCCGAACATGACATTGTTGAACGCCTGCTGGAAATAGAATTGCGAAACAGGAGTCACGGATGTGCCGTATCCGCCTTTCGCAACGGTTTCACCCATGGCTTCGACTATTTCGGGATACCTGTCCATCAAGCTGTTATCCCTCAACATCTGGGTGTTTGCAGTAAGAGCGCCGCCCGGAAGCGGGAAGAAAGGAATCTCGGGATTGACAGCAGTAGCTTCCGGCGGAAGGAAATAATCCGCCATGCACTCCTTGAATACGTTTTCAGCCTTGACGATCTTGCTTATGTCGATCTCCTGATCCTTGTCATTCACCAGAACGTACTCGGTGTTTCTCAATGCATGCCACATCGTGATGATATCCACCTGGCACGTACCGCCCGAAACGGGCTGCATCGACAAATCGACCACATTGGCGCCAGCGGCGATAGCCTGCATGTATTGCTGAACGCAACAGCCTGCGGTGTCATGGGAATGCATCACAATCGGAACCTCCGGACCAAGCACGGCTCTCGCTCTCTTTATCGTCTCATACACGTATTGAGGCGTCGATGTTCCGGAAGCATCCTTATAGCAAAGCGAATCGAACGGAATCTTGGCGTCAAGTATGTTGTGCAGAATCCTATCGTAGAAATCGGGATCGTGCGCGCCTTTGGCATTAGGCGGCAGACTCATCATCGTTATCACCGCTTCATGCCTGAGACCTGCGTTTTTTATGGATCTGGCGCTATCCACGAGGTTGTTCACATCGTTCAGAGCGTCAAAATTCCGGATAGTAGTCATTCCATGCTTTTTGAAAAGCCTTGCATGAAGATCGATCACATCCCTGCTCTGGCTTTCAAGGCCGACTACGTTCACGCCTCTTGAGAGCGTTTGAAGATTTATCCCTTCGCCAACAGTCCTCCTGAATTCGTCCATCATGGCAAAGGCATCCTCGTTCGTATAGAAATACAGCGCCTGGAACCTTGCACCGCCGCCGGCTTCGAAATGGTCTATTCCAGCCTCTGCGGCTGCAGCGACAGCCTTCATGAAATCCTTCGTAAAAACCCTCGCCCCATACACGGACTGAAATCCGTCCCTGAAAGCCGTGCACATGAATCTAATCGGTTTCTTGCCCATTGAAATCACACTCCTTGTCTGCTTTACCAGCAGCATCTTTCCTTCTGATTATGAATCTATCCAAAAAACTGCTTATGCCCTTCGTAAGATAAATCAATCCGAATAAAGCGACAAACGCCGCAATGACTACAACTATAGCCTTAAGCAGTCTGACCACAATTTCTCAATGATACTTGTTTGCTAAGGTTTTTTCAAAACGCATGCCAATAGGCAGACCTACAGGCATTCCATTAGTTCCGAAATCCGATTTTATCCGGCTCGACAGGATCAATCGAATCAACCGACTCAATCGGGCCTGCCTTTTTCAGATTCTCATAGAATTCCGCTTCCGCAACCTTCGCATGCGGCACGACCCAGAAAACCAGGATGCCGAAAGTGAGGATGCAAAGCAGCCACCAACCTATGAAACTGAATTTGAGGCAGAACAGCTGCCATTTGCGACCGCGCATCATCTCAATCGATTTTTTCCTGGCATCGTTTGCGCCTATTTCCGGATCATCCCTGAGAATATAAAAGCTCATGCTGTAGTTCAGCGCGGCGATAATGCCCGGCACTATCAGCAAGAGCGACCAAAGGGCGATGAAGATACCATTCACAAGATTGAGCAAAAACGACTTGAGAAAACTTTTGAACCCGTCGAACAAATCCTCGACTTTGATCTGCCCGCCCCTGGCGCATAGCAGACAGCATCCGGAAAAACCCAAGGCAAACGGTCCGGACAAAACCAAACTGCCGATTCCACCCAAAGTTCCGGCCACACCCATTATGATGCCCATGATCAACACGATAAGCGCGAATATCCCGCGCTTGCCGGCCAGATTATTCCATGCGGCTTTCCTATAATCCTTCGCTTTCATATCGCACCCCCTACGCCTTGCATGCGGTTAAGCCTTATCCTGCAAGACATTCTTGCAGAAGAATGCTGCTAAAACGGCTCCAATGACAGGTCCGACGATAAACACCCATACTTCCGAAAGCGCCTGGCTATTCGAATTGAAAATGGCATTCGCTATCGCAGGGCCGAGGCTTCTTGCAGGATTGACACTCGTTCCAGTGAGCCCTATTCCCAAAATATGAACGACCGCAAGCGTAAGGCCTATGACCGATCCGCTCTTTGCACTGCATCCGACAAGCATGGCAGTGCCGCATCCCAAAACAACCGGCACGGCCGTGCCGACGAATTCCGATACGTATTTTCTCACTTTCAAATTCTCCTATGCCTCCCGGAAACAACTCGTGCGAAAGCGCACGAACCCTCCCCGAAAGCTATTTGATAATTTTAACCGAACAAGCGCACTTTTTCAACCGAATGCATATATACGATGTCACCAAGCCACTAATAGGCGATTTGTTCCGCTTCTAATCGGCAATACCAATGTTTTATACGAATACGGCGTCTCTATGCTAACACCTTATTTAGAATGAAAGCTCATGTTTCCGGCAGTCCCCTCTATGAATATCTTGTCGGCGGATGCAAGCTCGAACTGTCAACTCTCCAATCGCCCGGCTTTCGGAAGCGCTTTCGATAATGCTACGACAAAAACCAACAGAACCGCTAACGCCACGCAAACATACCCCATCCATCCGGTATCAAACGATATGCCTGCTCCCAGTTCCAGCGCTTTTTCCATTGCCAAATACAAATAGCGGGCAACATGCGAAAAAAAAGAGCTTTTGCGAAATGCGACAAGAAACATTGCCAAAACGATGAAGCATGATGCCAAAACAGCGGCAATAGGCCCTACGATCAAAGACATCGCCACGAACTCTCCGTTTGACGAAAGCCCTACTACGGCTGACAGCAAAACAGCCGAAAGCCCTAAGGAAAAATACCCGGAGATCGTTTTGCCGACGCGCATTCGCAAAGCAATTGAAATCGGCTTGTGCAAAAGAAGGATTCCGCATGTAGCAAGATACGAATAATCAAATGATACCGATGCGACCGTCAGCGGAAAGAAAACATTCTGCATCAAAAATGCGACAGGAAGCGAAATCAGAAAACCGCATGGAAAAGCAAATGAAAGAAGAAACATCAGATAAGCGCGGATAAACGAAGCGCTTCTGGATGCGAAAGCGAAATATGCGGCAACAAGAATGACGGCGACGACACCCGACTTGACAGCAGTAGTCCTTCTCCTCAAGAACCTGCGAATCAATGATGCTACGACATTCAAGTGCATTCCGGATAAAGCGAACACGA
Organism: uncultured Spirochaetaceae bacterium; assembly: GCA_946629155.1. Classification (GTDB taxonomy): domain Bacteria; phylum Spirochaetota; class Spirochaetia; order Sphaerochaetales; family Sphaerochaetaceae; genus UBA9848. The sequence goes on from CAMOXM010000027.1 coordinate 3,424, forward strand.
ATGCCAAGCCGGTTTTTCTCACTAACGGCCGCAGCTCGTCATCGATATCTGCAATGCTTCTGGCGAACAGCAATTTCATGGCAAGCCCCTTCGCAGCCAAGTCAACATCATCCCTGAAACGATTCGTCACGGTCATAATGCGTTTTTCGGCAGATGTCAAGAGCCTCGCTCTGAGGGAAGAGAGCGGATTGCGCTTGATAACCAAACATGAATCGGCGAAATACAAATCATCGTCATCACTCCTTTTCAAACCGTGCAATTCCACCAAATCCCCATAGATCCCCCTATATTGCGCATCCCTGACATAAACGGCGATGCTTACAGAAGCGCTCGCTTCGATAAAATCGTTTCGAACCTTCCTGATATTGACGTTTAATAGGGTTCCCCCCTTGCGAGTCACAGAGCTATCTTGGCAAAGCGTTCCTTGCGCCCATCTGACGCCATCTATGGCAAAAGGCCTGCTGCTCATTCGGCAATTATGCGAATACGACAATCCGCAGCAAAGCAGCAATGCGGCAAGAGCCAGCATCATCCTCCTCGCCACTTGCGACTCATCGTCATGCGGCTTGACGTCGTTCCTCGAAGCGATCGCAAGAATGCACATCGTCCCCAAGAAGCATACAGCCAATTGCAAAACCAAGCATTCCTTAAGCAAGATCATCAAAACGATTGCGGCATTCAATGCCAAAGTTGCGACATATTGTTTCCTCATACTATGAATATCGCAAAAAAACCGGCTTTGTCGCACATGCAAGTGCAAAAGACGCTCCTAAAAGCCCTCATATGGCGCTATAAAAATCAGTACCCCAGCCTGTCAATGCCTCTACGCCTTCTGTTTGCTCTTATCCCATGTCGCTACGCCCGCAGGTGCTCGCTACCGTATTTCTTTTTGCAATTTAGCGAATGGTGTCCTATAATAAGACATCAGAAAGCGTACGCAAAAGGAGCGCAAGAACAGACCGTAATGGACACAGGCTTATCGGGGCGTAGCAGGCTGCTCATAGCAGCAGCAATAATCGCCGTCTTCTTATCAATCGTCTTTTCCGCATTCGAAACATCGATTACAAGCTCAGACAGATTCAAAATAAAATTGAAGGCAAACAAGGGGAGTTTGGTTTACAGGAAGATATCCGCTCTCATAGACAAATATGACGAGACGATATCATCGATTCTGGTTCTGATCAACGCATCGCATGCATCTTATGCAGCAGTCACTTCGTTCCTGTTTTCGGAATACTTCGATTCGAAGGGCATGGCTACGGGAATACTCGTTTCAGGATTCGCAATATTCCTATTCGGCGAGATGATGCCAAAGCTCATCGCCTTATCGTTCAGGGAAACGACTCTTATCGCATCCGCAATAATCTGCATGCCGTTTCTCGCCATGATTTCGCCCATATCGCAAATACTTCATGAAACAGCAAAAGGAATCATAAGGATCTTCTCAAAGGATATGCGCAACGAAAATGCAGTCAGCGAGGATGATATAAAAAGCATGGCGGAGACGGCATCCATGACCGGAAATCTGGATCCGCAAACAAAAGCATTGATCGAGCATGCGCTAAGCTTCGACGACAAGAACGCAGCCTCGATAATGACGAAATATAAAAACGCATTCAAGATATCGATTTGCGATGATGATGCGAGGCGTACGGATGATGCGCATGTCATAGCGGTGAGCGATGAAAAGGAATTGCTTGCGAAAATAGATTCGCTTGAATTCACAAGGTACCCTGTCATCGATGCGAATAACAAGCTTCTCGGGGTGCTTAACACAAGAATCTTTCTTCAGGACTACTTCAGCAACAGCAGAAAGATCAACATCGCGGAAAGCCTGCTGCCGCCCTATTTCGTCCAGCCGCAAATAAAAATCGACGACTGTCTGAGGGAGCTCTCGCGCAATAGAACGCACTTGGGGTTCGTAAAGGATCAGAACGGTCGCATCGAAGGCATAATCACCATAGAAGACATCGTGGAAGAGCTGATAGGCGAAGTCGATGATGAAAAGACGATAAGAAGAGCGAAGCTATCATGAACTTCCAATTCGCAGCCCTGGCGATTTGCCTTTTCCTTTCAGCCTGCTTCAGCGCATCCGAAGTCGCATTGTCGTCATGCAATATGCTTCTGCTTATGAGAAACGCAACTCGCGATAAACCATCGGCAATAGATAGGATTGCATACGAAGTGGCCGGAAATTTCAAAAACTACCTGCCTATCATATTACTTGGAAACAACCTTGCGAACACAGCCATAGCCACACTGTCAACCCAAATGACCTATGCCGCCCTGCCTCACGAATCCACAAGCCTTTCATGGCTCGGAACCGCTCTGTCAACAATCACAGTCATAGTTTTTTGCGAAACCATACCTAAAGTTGTCGCCAGATCGAAAAGCATATCCGTTTCGAGAACGGTCTGCATTCCCATCAGATGCATGTATCTGATTCTCTACCCGTTCGCTTATGTCATGAACATCATTTTCAGAATCTCCGGCGGAAATCATGAAAACACGGATGAAAAAGATAACATCGACAGCGATGAAATCGCTCTTGCAATCGGAGAAATAAGAGAAAACGGAGCAATCGATTCGCAAGAGGAAGAACTCCTCGTGAACAGCATAGACTTCGATGATACGACCGTATTCGAAATAGCCACGCATAGAATGGACATAGACGGAATAGATATAGGCGACGAAGCATCGAAAGTCCTTGAAACCGCGTCTAAGACAAGATATTCGAGGCTTATCGTCTATAAGAGATCGCGCGACTACATATTAGGCGTGATATTTGCAAAATCCGTCCTCAAATTTTTCGTAAAAAACCCAAAGCCAAGCAAAAGCCAAGTCAGGACCATGATTGAAAAGGAAATGTTCTCGCCTCTTCGAATACACATGACAATGGATCTGAACGACTGCCTTTCGCTTATGAAAAAAGAGAAAAAGCACATGGCAGTGATAAACGACGAATACGGCGGAACCTACGGGATAATCACCATGGAGGATATTCTCGAAAACATATCGGGAGAGATATGGGATGAAAGCGATCGAATTGAAAACGACGTGAAAAAGAAGAGCGACGATCTATATTACATTAAGGGCGATTTGGAAATAGAAAACATGCTCGACGAGCTGGATGTCGCGAACGGAGAAGAATTCGCCAAGCAAATTGAAAGCACGAGCATTGGCGGCCTCGCATTCGAAATGCTCGACAGACTCCCAAAAAAAGGCGACTCGTTCGAATTCGCCGGCTTCAATTTCCTCGTATCGAAGATGAACGGAAGACGCGTCGCCCTATTGCGCGCCAAACGGCTGCATTGACAATCGGTCAAATCAGAAACATCATCAACAAGCAATAAACAAGCAAAGCCTTGACAAAAAAAAACAAAACAAGTATGATTACATGCGTTATCTATGACACTATCTTGCGTCTATAGCTCAGCCGGTAGAGCAGGTGGCTGTTAACCACCGGGTCGGGGGTTCGAGTCCCTCTGGACGCGTTTCAAATTCAGTTCGTTCCAGCAATCTTCAAACGGCAAGTTTTTAGGAGCGCCCCTATATATACTCGCTTATGAATTTCATTACATCGTCTTTCGGACGCGCACCTACGAAGGATTTCTCCACTTTTCCGTTCTTGAACACGAATACAGCGGGAATCGACGATATGCCGAACTTCGATGCCAATTCAGGCTGTTCGTCAACATTAACTTTCCCAACCTTTATCTTGCCGGAATAATCGTCGGCTATATCAGCGATAATCGGTGAAAGCATTCTGCATGGCCCGCACCATTCGGCCCAAAAATCAACAAGAACCGGCAACTCCGATTCTATCACTTCCTTTTGAAAATTCTCATTCGACAATTTTATTTCGTTCATGCTCGTCCTCCATATTTCAAGCAAATTCTTTTTTCTCTTATGGCCAACATTCTTTTTCGCATCCTTTTCAGCATCGCTCTGCTCGATTCGAATAGATTTCGAAAGGCCTGTTTTTGCGACTATTCTCCGAAAATTGCCTCTCCACGACACACCGCCGAACCCGAATAGCATCAAAAAGCCCATTAAAACCAGAATCGCTCCGCATACCAGATTGATTGCTCCGTAATGCCTTTTTATCATTGCGAAAAAGGATCTGAACCTGTCAATCGCCATCGCAGATATTATGAATGGAATCCCAAGCCCCATTGAATATGCGAAAAGCAAAAGCAAGCCTGTCAGCACCGTCGCGGATGCGGAAGCAAGAGCCAAAGCGGAACCGAGGAAAACCCCTATGCATGGGGAAACGCTTAACGCATAAACGCATCCGAACGCAAAAGCAGAAGTCAGGGATTCGACTTTGCGTCCGAAATTCCTTCCTTTCATGAACGGCAATTCGAACAAACCCATATAGGAAAGACCGAAAAAAATCACTAATGAACCGCAAGCTATGTTCACTATAGTGGAATGCCGATTCAAAAAACGGCCAAGGCTTCCTGCAAGAACTCCCAGCACGCAAAAAACACAGGTGAATCCGATGACGAAAGCCGCAGTTCTGAAAAAAACGCTTCTGCTATGACACGCTTTTTTCTCTTTTAGAGCGCTTCCAAACCCCTGCTGTTCGAGGAAGCCATCTGCCTCATTAGCAACGGAACATCCGACATGGCCGGAATCGGAAACATCGTCATCTCCGGCAGCAAAATACGCAACATAAACCGGCAGCAAAGGAAGCATGCACGGCGAAATGAATGATGCCAAGCCTTCGGCAAATGTCAATAAGATTCCTATCAAATCCAGTACCTATACCTTGGAAAACAAATTGCGTGCGAAGAGCTTGTGAACCACCATGATCTTTATGCACTCCGCTTCGATTTTTTTCAATCCGTTCGGGAAAACGAATTTGCCTTTCGCGCTTATCTCCGAAGCTACATCCTCGATCATGTCTTTCATGAATTGCGTTTCTATGCCTTGATCCTGAGCGTTCGCTATGCATCTGGCACGCTTTTCCCCTTCGGAAAGCACAAGGGTCTTCTTGGATTTAATCTCTTCGATCGAATTTGCAATCGCATCATCGCCAATCGCATAATCGAATGCAGCCTCTGCCGTAAGAACAGGTCCATCATCTATGAACCTCTTATGCGATGAAGACTTGGAGTACTTGAGCGCGCATTTCACAACCTCGCATCCGCTTTTTATAATCAATGCAAGGCTGCAATCGCCGCCCTTGTTCGATGTCATCATCTTCCTATCCAGCCATGGCCAAAGACTATTTGGAATCGCATCGTCGTCAGACGCCGCCACGCCGTTAAGCATAGGAATCATCGAATCGGAATACTTTTCAACGCCCTCTTCCGAATCAACGCATTCGATTATCCCTTCCGTCCCTTCCGATGTAAGCACAACACCGTCTATTCTCTTCTCGCCAGCGCTCGTTCCGTCTATCTTCTTGATTTCGAACACAAAATCATAAGCGCATGAATCATCCGCACCGAGCTGATAAGCAGCTCTCGGATAACGAATTTCGACAGCCTTATCGCTTTCCGTCTCTTTCATGGCAATGCTCAATACGCCATCGGAAACGATTCCAATCGCACCATTTCCGATCCGGCCGATAAGGCACTTGCCGTCTTTCTCGGCAAACATGAGAATCGTCGCATCAAGCGCCTTGAGCAATGGCTGCCTCAAGCCATCGGAAACCGCTTTGTTGATTTCCGACTCGTGCGTCACCATGTATTGGGAGAATACTTCAGGATTTCCTCTTATGAATCTCAGCTCCACCTCGACAAGCTGGTCTATTATGCTTTTCTTGATATCTATGCGGTCCTCAATAGAGTAGAAATCCGTCGAATACAGCTCATCAAATTTTTCCGCAAGAAGATCCGAAACGAACTTCGCCGTGATCTCCGCGCCCAAATACGAAACATTGGATTCAGGACTGCCATCCGAAAGGACAGCGTAATTGACTGCGCCTTTGCAACCGCAAAACGTCTTGACATGACAGCAATTCTGCCTCTGTCCGATCACCTCACCGCTAAAATGCAAATATTTGCTTTCCATGCCGCCCACCTATCCTTTACTGCTATCTTTTCAGGATTTCATTCAGCCTGTATTTGGCGTTTTCATCCCCTTTCGACGCAGCTTTGCGATACCACTCCACCGCTCTCGAGTGGTTCTCATCGACACCTATCCCGAAATAAAACATGCTTCCAAGATTATACATGGCCTTGACATTACCCGCATCCGCCGCCTGTCTCCACCATTTCGCCGCTTCATTGTAATCCTGAGCAACTCCGATCCCCTCGCAATACATGGTTCCGAGATTATACATAGCCTTCGAACTTCCATTCGCAGCAGCAATCTTGTACCATTCCGCAGATTTCCTGTAATCGCGCGCTACGCAATCGCCTTTGTAGTACATATCCGCAAGATCCATCATGGCATCGATGCTTCCATAATCCGCAGCCTTGGCAAACCATCCGATGGACTTATCTATGCTTTTTCGAGCGCCTTCTCCGAAAAAATACATATTGCCTATTTCGTACAACCCTTTCGCACCCGAAGCCGAGAACCAATCCCCATTCTCATTGCTCGGCTCGATCACATATCTGCCGAGTTTCTTTCTCAATGTGACAGTCGCGCTGCCGTCTCTCCCCACGCTTGCGGAAATGACGGGGTCGCCGGAAGAAGTGGCGCTGGCCTTGCAGGAATATGAAAAAATGCTATCGGATGATTCCTTTGGCTTGGCGGCTTTAATGAAAACCGCAATCCGTTCGGGCTCGCTTCCATCATCGCCGCCATTGCTTGCGATTTCATTGCCGGAATATTTGAGCAAATACTTCGTGCCAGCCGATATGAAGACATAATCGCCCGGTTTCGCATTAGTCGGTATTTTCTCGCCGTTGCTCAAAACCACAACAACAGCATCATCGGCCGACACGCCCTCAACAAACGAAAAAGCCATGAACTCACACCATTCGGGGCAAAACACCTCTAGCTCAAAGGAATTCGCCGTCTTGCCGATCCTTCTCGTACAAGATGAAAACAGCAATAATGCGAAAACCAATGGGAACAGCGATTTTTTCAAAACGTTCCTAAAGGTCTGATGTTCAAAAACGATGGCAAATTTTCGAGGGTTCACTTTTTTCGAAAAAATCATTCTGCCAAGACCACTCCGGAATTATTGCTCGCAAAACCATATTCGGAAGCCATCATTCGCAAATCGGCTGCATCATGACCGCTATCAGCTATCCACCCCTGCTCGAACATAACGGCCAGATTATGCATAGCCGCGGCATTTCCGGCCTGCGCAGACATTTCAAACCATTTTCTCGCCTCTTCGCGATCGCTGCAAACGCCATGTCCGTTGAAATACATATAGCCTATGTTGTTCATCGCCGATGCGTTTTCAGCCTGCGCAGCCTTTTTGAACCATTCCATCGCAACGTCATAGTCGATGCGGACATTGCTTCCGCTATCATACACCACGCCCATGCTGTTCATCGCATCCGAATTCCCGGCATCAGAAGCATTCATAAGCCACACGAAAGCCATGTCCGGATTCAAAGCGACTCCCTTCCCATTGTAGTACATGAGGCCTATATTGCGCATAGCATCGGCATTGCCCGAATCCGCCGACATCTGATACCATTCCATAGCCTCGGCATAGCTGTCGTCATCTGCTGCGCTGGAATCGAAACTTCGGCCTATTTCCCTCATGGCCTCGCTGTTTCCCGCTTCCGAAGCCTTGACAAGCCAATCCATAGCCTTGTCGAGATCCTTGGCAACGCCTTTGCCATCGACATAAAGCATCCCAATGTTATACATGGCATCCGCATTGCCGGATTCGGCCGATTTCAAAAACCATTCCATAGCCTTGTCATAGTCCTGAAGCACGCCTTCGCCCGCATTGAACATGCGTCCGATATCGTTCATTGCCGAAGAGGAACCCGAATTGGCTGATCTGCGATACCATTTGAGCGCTTCGGAATAGTCCTGAGCAACGCCATCGCCCGATTCATGCATCCGACCTATCGAATCCATCGCAGACGCATCGCCCATATCGGCAGCCTTGCGATACCATTCAAGGGCCTTTTCGCTGTTTTTCGGAGTTCCTTCGCCCTTATGGTGCATTTCGCCTATGGCATAAGCCGATTCCGCATCGCCAGCCTCCGCAGCGTATCGGAGCCACACCATCGCTTCTTCATAATTTTTCAGCATGCCGACACCATCGTAGAACATATGCGCCAGATTCTTCATCGCAGCGACGCTTCCGGATGCGGCGGCTCTTCTATACCAATCAACCGCCTTATCGTAATCGCGCCAAAACCCGTCATCGTGTTCGAACATGCTTCCCATTCGATTCATGCCTTCCGGATCGCCCAAAGCCACCGCCTTGCCGAACCATTCGAATGCGACGCCGCAATCCTTCGGAACGCCAAGACCGAGTTCGAACATCCTGCCTATGTTGTTCATTCCGGCAGTATCATTCATGCCAACCGCTTTGGAATACCATTCATACGCCTTGATGTAGTCCCTATCCACGCCCTCGCCGTTTTCGAACATCTTTCCGATGTCATTCATAGCTGAAGCGTTTCCGCCGTCGGATTCCGCCATCCTGGTAAACCATGACAGCGCCTCGGCATAATCCTGATCGACTCCCCAGCCGTTGTAATACAAAACGCCTATGCTTTTCATCGCATCGGTCACGCCTTCCGCAGCAGCCTTGCGATACCAATCAAGCGCTTCGGAGTAGTTCTGAGCAACGCCTTCCCCTCTCTCAGCCATAACGCCCAAGGCGAACATCGCCCTCGGATAATGCAATTCTGCCGATTTGAGGAACAGCTCATGCGCCTTATCGAAATCCCTTTCGCCCACCTCGCCATAATAATACATCGCAGCCAAATCGTACGCTCCCGATGCGACGCCAGCCTCAGCAGACTTCGAAAGCCATGAAAACGCCTCCGCAAGGTCGAGATCCGCGCCGTATCCATAGCGATACATCACACCGAGCATGCGCATCGCATTTCCTTCGCCGTTGTCAGCCGCCTTTTTGAACCAGGACATCGCCTTTTCGTAATCCTTCGGGGCGCCATCGCCGTTGTAATATATCTCTCCGACCATATACATGGCGTCCGGGTTTCCAGCATCCGCAGCCCTTAAAAGCCAAGCAAGCGCCTTCGAACGATCCTTTTGCGTTCCGAAGCCTTCATAGCACATGAGTCCGAGCCTGTCGAATACGGAATAGGAACCGGCATCCGCCGCCCTGGACAGCCAATCGAATGACTTGGCATAATCCTGCCCGACCCCATCGCCGGAATAATACATCTCTCCTACGGCGGCCATAGCGTCCGCAATGCCTGCCTCAGCAGCCTGATGCAGCCATTTGAATGCTTCCGCACGGTTCATACCAACGCCTATTCCGTTGTAATACATGCGGCCTATTTCATACATAGCAAGCGGATGACCCATTTCAGCAGCCTTGCCGTACGATTCGAAAGCCGCAGAATAATCCCTGGAAACACCCAATCCTTGAGAACTCCTTCTGCCCGCTTCGTAAAAATCGTCGGCAGTCCGACCATCACAAGATGAGAAACCGAATAAAATCAAAAGCGATAGAGCAATAGCAACGCCCATCTTCCTACTAAAGCACATAACGGCTTTATTCTATTATAATGATGAACTATTTTCAAGACACAACCATTATGCGCCATTATACCGTTTCGACATGCGAGGAATGGGGCTCGAGCTCGAATCTGAACGCTCTCCCGTCGTAATTGAAGTCCAAAATCGCAATTCCATCGCTGCAATTAAGGCAAACGATGACCGATCCGGATGGGCTTTCTCTGGCAAAGACATATTGCTGATTCCTAAGCAGCAGCTCCCTATAGCTTCCGGTTTGCAAGGCTTCGCGCTCCCTTTTCAATTTGGCAAGCGCAGCGATATGCTCCTGAATACCGATTCCCGCGCCTTCAAGCGATTCGAGTTCCAATCTGGGTCTGATGGCGTCATCGCCGCCAGCGCATTTGCGTTTCTCCGCCTCAATGCCGAATTCGCTGCCATAATAAATCGCAGGAACGCCTATCATTGTGAAAAGAAGCGTATAGCAATTCTTCACATCCCTTTTATCTTTCAATAAGGTGGCTATGCGGCTGACATCATGATTATCGAGAAAATTATACAATAGTCTGCCTTTGTAAATCCCATAGGCGCCGGATTGCCTGTTGAAAGCATAGGCGATTTCAAAATAGTTCTTGTCATTGTGACTGGAGTAAATCCCCTTCCAGCATTCGTAATTGGTCGCCGAATCAAGCAGACCATCGCCCATCCAAAGGCTGTAGTCGCCATGTATCAGCTCGCCCATCAGCCAAAAATCAGGCTTTAGCTCCCGAACCACTCCCTTTAGCTTGCCAATGAATCCTTTTCCAATGCAATTCGCCGCATCAACCCTTATTCCGTCTATGTCAAAGTCCCTGATCCACATGCGAACGGCATCGAAAATATGCCTGCAGACGTCCTCGTTCCAAAGATTGAGCTTCACGAGCTCCCAATGCCCTTCCCAATTCCCATAGGAAAACGGATCGCCCAAAGGGCTTTGCCTTCCAAAATCCACGTCGGCGAACCAATTCTTGTACGGCGAATCCCATTTCTTTTCCAGAAGATCCTTGAACGCCCAGAAATCCCTGCCGACATGATTGAAGACCCCATCGACTATGATTCGAAAACCCATAGCCTTGAACCCGTCGAATACTTTTTTGAAATCCTCCTTGGTTCCAAGCCTGCAATCCGTATCATAGTAATCTGCAACATCGTAGCCGTGAGTCGAGGATTGGAAAAAGGGATTCAGCAAAATGGCGTTGCATCCGAGCCCCTTTATATGCCCCGCCCATTTCAGCAAATCAAGTATCCTCGGAGTGCGGTTCCCGTCGTTTGTTTTGGGAGCTCCGCAAAACCCAAGCGGATATATGTTGTAAACCACTGCGCTATTTACCCAAGTCTTTTCCATGTTCATCAATTCCCTTCTATTAACTACGATATATAACAATAGTTATTATACGCTATTAAACAAATTAACTATAGAACAACAGATTTCGAACGAATTAAATCACTATTTCCTTCCATTCGGATATGTTCCTGTCCTTGACAGAGAAGCTGATTCCAAGAAGATGAACCCTACGCTCAGCTTTCCAAACGTCGTATTGTGCATGGTATTCCTTGCCGCGTATCTGCATCAACGCCTCGTCCGCCGTTCTATCCGCCTTGAACTCTATCACATATATGTGGCTTTTAGCTTTCATAACAGCGTCCGCCCTGCCCTTGCTGGAGGACACTTCGGCATCGATGTCGGCGCCGATTGACTTCATCATAGAAGGCCATGTGATAGGAATGCTCCCTGAGGCCTGAAGCGATCCCGTAAGGAACGCTGGCGTATATTCCACGAATCACATTCATTGGGAAAAACCAGCTTGAACGCCTGGCCGCCCGGAAGCGATTCGCCCATGGTAAGATAGCCGGACTGGTAGAGAAGCGAATTGACCAAATCTGGGCTTATGTCCGACCCTGTCATCTCGATAATGTCATAGCTGGAAACCAGCGATTTCGTCACAGGACACTTAAGGTCGGCTACTATATTGAAATTCGCCCTTTTAGCCGCATCAACAACCAATTTGGCATTGCCGCCGGTATCGGCCCAGAAGCTATCGAAATCCTTGCCCCCTTTAGCAAAAAACATTCCCACTGAAACCGGATTATAGACTTTCTCGCTATCAATTGCGAAACGGTAGCCATCATATTTAACCTTAAACCTGTCCAAATAATCGTTTTTGGAAAGCGAAGTCCTTGCCAATCCCGCTTCTATCATATCGGCGAAATTAGCTTCCAGCTCCTTCTGGGTGTATCCGAACATAGATGAATAGCTCTCGTCCATGGAGATGTCGAAAAGGTTGTTCATCGACGAGAATATGCTGACCTTGGCGTATCTGGTCACCCCGGTGATGAAAACGAAGCGCAGGCATTCGGCCATCGCCCTGATGACCTCGAAGAAGCATCGGATGACGTTTCTCATGCCCTCGGCTTCACCTGTGAACACGTTATCCGACAGCGGCTTGTCGTATTCGTCCACCAGGAT
>CAMOXM010000028.1:0-15381 GCA_946629155.1 uncultured Spirochaetaceae bacterium
TATCATATCCTTGATAGCTCCGATTTTCGGATATGTCGCTTTCGCCTTTACGAGCCGTTCCATGCCGATTTTTGCAAAAAGGTGCTTGAAAGGTGCTGCGCTCGGAACATTGGTCATCGCCGCCTGCTTCGCCGCATTCGCATTCGGATATACCGGCATTCTGCCGAGCGTGTTTTTGTAGAGGGCGATTCTAAAAACCTCAGAGTCCGAACCTGCCAGATGCCTTTCCGGCCGCAAAGTCAGCGGAAAGCCTCGAAATACGACAAGTATTCCTGCGTTTTCCGCCGGCTTTCCATCTCGAAAATCCGCAGGCATCTTCGAACAGAGCAGGTTTTTAGAAGCGCCCTAAATCGGACGATTTTCTCTCTGAGACTGCTTTCTTCATGCTGTTCGCACTTCCGGCGAATAAGAACCGTCATCTAAGCGAAAAACAAAACATAATCATATCGGAGTTCGCATCATGAGATTGATCGTGAACTCCATAGGCGATGCGAATTGTGTGTCGATTTTTGACAAATGCAATGATTTGGAATTGCGATGCGCATGTCTGTTTCATTCCTTCTGACTCATTTTCATGCAGATCCGCTATAGAGGTTTACTCTATGCTAATGGAGTCGGAAACGGATATAACAATTATATTGTCTCAGGATATTTTGAACATTTACAGCTTTCGTGAGCATTTTAAAAAAGGAACGAAGTTTGTGGCTGTTGGCAAGGGGGATAGGATTAACGTTGGCGGCGACACTTATGATGTGATCTGGCCTGATGGATGCGTCAAAAATCCAAATATAACAAGAGCGTCTGAAAGAATCAGAAGCATTGTAGGCGATTCTTTGTTTGATGAGATGCGCAGGCTTTATGATGATTGCGTAAGAAACTTTTCCTCGTCGCTTCACAGCGAAATTAAACACAGCAGACTTGATATCCTTGGAACTTACGATGGAATGATTGAAGGGATTCGTGAATATCATGGTAAAAATGAATTGCTTTCACATAAAGGTAAATTTGACAGTGGCAAAGCAAGAGAATTGCGAAAAATTGTTTCCAAAATAGCTAACGGCATTTCCGTATGCTTGTTTAAGAGCGGTGATACGAAGTCGTTGGAATATTCGGTAAGGTTTTTCGTGCATGGAACAGATTGCTATGAGCCGGGATCTGGGGCGGCATTTTCTCAATCGGTGACATCCGGAGGGAGGGCTACGCTTCCTGAGGTGGAAGGCGTGGAATTCCGGGTCGCCCTGCCGTCTGCGCCTATAACTGAAATGGAGAGAGGAAACGTTGGTTTTTTTGTCGCCGTTTTTGGCGACAACACCTATTTTACAGGATCTCGATTTGTATGCTGTGTATGCTGATCCAGAGACACTTTATAGGTTTTTCTATTTGAAGTCAGATTCTTCGTACTGGGCAGAACCTATTGAGAGGAGGGTGAAGAAGGGAAGCAAGCCGAAGCTGTCGGACTTTCCCGATTTGGTTTTAGCGGATGTGGCGGTGACGGAATCGCTTAAAAGATCCGAATTTGTCGGATGGGTGGGCGAATCAAATAAGCTTGCGGAGATATGCGATATTGGCATGTCAGAGGCTTTGGGCGGCGTAGAAGCGAATGCCGATAATGCGGACGCGAAGCTTCAAGGTAGAGATGATGAAAACGGAACGGAGGATTAAGATGAGAAGAATCGTATTATTTCCGATGGAGTGCCCATAGATAAGGTGGCGATGTATTCGGAACTTTCCGTAAGCGAGGTTGAGAAGATCGCCAAGTCCTGCAATTAGGTTTGCAGAAGCGGCTTCACAGCATCCGCAGCGTTTCGATCAGGCAGCCTATCTTATCGTTTTCATTGCGGCAGTCGAGTAGCACTTCGTTTGGTCGGGAGTTGTTCAGCATTATCTTGCCGCTTTTCCTTTTGACCAATTCCAATACAGCGCTTATCTTCATATCCTTGACCTTTGCGTAGCGCAGCGAAAGCACATTCTTGTCGTCGCTTTCGCTTATTTCCGAAATCCTTTTCTCCTTACAGATGATTTTTATCAGATTTATGCGATAGAGTTCGACCAAAGGCGCCGGCAATTTTCCGTATCTGTTTTCTATTCTGGACAATATGCCTGCTATTTCGCCTTCGCTTTTAGCATTCGCAAGCTGTTTGTAGAGAATGAACTTGACCGCCGTTTCGCCGATGTACGTGTCTGGAACGTATGCGGAGTAGGGGATATTGATATAGACATTGAATTCCTCGTCTACATTGATGCCGTCTGCGTCTTTGCCGCTTTCGAGACTTTTGATGCATAAGTCGAGAAGATGCATGTATGTTTCAAATCCTACTTCAGCGATATGCCCGCTTTGCTCTTTGGACAGTATGTTTCCCGCTCCTCTCAATGCAAGATCGTTCATGGCTATGTTGAATCCGGAACCGAGCGATTTGTTTTCGCTTATGACTTTCAGCCTCGCTATCGCAGTCGGATTCACGTTTTTCTTTTGAGGATAGAACAAATATGCTATGGCTTTTCTCGAGCTTCTTCCCACGCGTCCTTTGATTTGATATAGCTGGCTGGTGCCGTATATGGTCGCATCATCCACTATGAGCGTATTGGCGTTGGGAACGTCTATTCCGTTTTCTATGATGGTGGTGGAAACCAGAATATCGGTCCAGCCGTTGGCGAAATTGTATATCGAATTCTCTATTTCTATGCTTCTCATCTTACCGTGTATGAAATCCGCTTTGGCGTTCGGAAAGGTATTCGAAATCCTGTTTCGCACAGCCCTTATGTCTGATGTGTCGTTGTGAAGATAGAATACTTGCCCTCCGCGTTTCAGCTCGTATTCGATCGCTTGCGTTTCAACGTCTTCATCGTATCTTCTGATAACGGTTTCGATTGCGACTCGCTGTTTCGGCGGCGTTGAGAGGAGGGAGACGTCTCTGAGCTTGAGAAGGCTCATGTATAGGGTTCGCGGAATCGGGGTGGCAGTCAGCGTGAGCGTATCGACATTCGCTTTCATGTCCCTGATGGTTTCCTTATCCTTCACGCCGAAGCGCTGCTCCTCATCGACTACAAGGAGACCGAGGTTTTTGAATTTCACGTCCTTATGCAGTGCGCGATGAGTTGCGAAAACTATGTCGGCGGTTCCGTTCCCAAGCCTTTCGATTATTTTGGTTGCTTCGCTTTTCTTCTTTATCCTGGAAAGCTCCTCGATCCTTATCGGGAAATCAGCGCATCGCTTCTTGAAATTGTTGAAATGCTGCGATGTCAGAATCGTGGTAGGGGATATGAAGCAGACTTGCCTGCCGCTCATTATCGCTTTGAAGCAAGCCCTGAATGCGACCTCCGTCTTGCCGAACCCTACGTCTCCGCATATTATCCTGTCCATGGGGATCGGACGCTCCATGTCGCGTTTGACATCTTCAATCGCCTGAAGCTGATCCGGCGTCTCTTCGTTTTCGAAACCCTCCTCGAAAATCAACTGCCATTGCGTATCTTTCATGTGGCAAAAGCCGTTGGACATTTTTCTTCTAGCGTTTATCTTCAGCAGGTTGTCGGCGAAAAGCATGGCGTTTTCCATCGCCTTCTTCTTCTTCTTGCTCCATGAGTTGGAATGAAGCTTGTCCAATTTGATTTTCTCGCTGCCGATGTATTTTTCCACTTCGTTGGCTCTTTCAAGCGGGACATAGAAGAATTCCTTGTCGGAATATTCGATTTTTATGTAGTCGCGCTCTCTGCCGAGCATTTCGATTTTGTCGAAGCCGATGAATCTTCCTATTCCGTTTTGGCTATGAACTACGAAATCGCCGGGTCTGAGCGACATGAAATCCATTATCGGCTGCGTCTGAAGGGAAGAGAATACGTTTGCGCGCTCCTTTTTGTTGAAAATGTCGTTGGCGCTGAAGAAAGCGATTTTGTATTTTTCAAGGTAGAACCCTTTGTTTATTTCCGACTCTTCGAAACGCAGGTTGTCGTTGTCCTTGATATTCAGAAGCGCTTTGATTCTTTCCATTTGAATTATCGAGTTCGTCAGGATGCGGACTTTGTAGTCGAATTTCAGCAATGAGTTCAGTTTTTCGCAGAACACCTTGAATGAGACGAACGGTTCGGCTTCGCGCACGCCGTCTATGGGCTTCGCTCCGGTATCATCGGACATTTCGTAGAATTCGCATTTCACGGAATTATCATTGTTTTCGAACCATTTTTCGAAGTTGTCGCTATCGATAATGCCTTTCATTTGCGCTTTAAGCGTGAGAAGCTTTTCCATTCCCACGAAAACGAATGAATCATTTTCGGCGAAGATGCTGGCGAAAGCCGCATTGTTGCTATGAAGCGTATCGATTTTAGCGAAGGAGTATTCTTCGGTTTCAGCGATGTTCTCATCCGTTTGCAAATCATAATAGGCGATTTTCTCTATTTCATCGAAGTCGAGGTATATTCGTATCGGATTCGCGCTGAAGACGGGAAATGCGCACACGACCTCTCCGAACAAGCTGAAATCACCGCCGTTTTGCAGGAACGGGACTTCGCAATAGCCCGATTCGGTGAGAAAGGAGCTTAGTTTCCTTATATTCAGCTTTTCTCCTTTGCGGATGGTCATCGCGCTTCCTGCGTCATCGGAAAATATCGGGATGACATTGCAAACGGTTTTGTATGTGGTCAATATGATGTTTTTCCGCTTGCCATGCTGGATGTCTTTGGCTGCTTGGACGAAGGACGAATCGAAGGCTTCCCGATTCCCGCAGTCATTACAAATTGCAATGGTATTCTCGTAACGTTCCTTGATGGCCGCAGCATTGGATTCGCATTCTTCGCGTGATGCGTATATCACATAGATATTTCCTTCATCCGTCCTGTCCCTGTAATCGAGAATCATCAGGTTTTGCAGGAAGCCGACGCTTGTTTTGACAAGCAGATGCTTGCCGGATTCGATTTCCAAGCCGGATAATATTCCGGTGTCCAATATATCCTTGTCTGCTGAGTTGTATTTGATTCTGTTTTTGGTGTTATGAGGATAGGCGTCTTGTTGAATTTCGTTCATGATTTTATTATATATGTTGCGTAAAAAAAACTCTATGGGTCAGGATCTTTGATAGTGCGACAAGAGATTGCAGACATAAGAGGGCGCTGAGGAT
The DNA here is from genome assembly GCA_946629155.1 of uncultured Spirochaetaceae bacterium. Lineage (GTDB taxonomy): Bacteria > Spirochaetota > Spirochaetia > Sphaerochaetales > Sphaerochaetaceae > UBA9848. The sequence goes on from CAMOXM010000028.1 coordinate 5,109, forward strand.
TTGATTTTTAATCTGAAAACAGGTAGAATTACAAGGATTTGCTCTCCGATGACGAGCGCTTATCAAAAATCGCCATCGGGCAAAATGCCCGATGAGTAATATCGTTCAGGGGGGTCGTGCTTCGCGCGGCAAAGGAAGGGGAAATGTCACAAGTGGCAATGAAAAGCCTGCTTGAAGCGGGCGTGCATTTCGGACATCAGGTGAAAAGATGGAATCCGAAAATGGCTAAATACATTTATCAGCAAAGGGAAGGCGTGCATATCATAGATCTGGTTCAGACTACGGAATGCATAGTCAAAGCCTACAACGAAATCAGAAGGCAGGTCAGAAACCGCAAGCAGATTCTTTTCGTCGGAACCAAGAAGCAGGCGAAGGGGATAATCGAGGAAGAGGCGATGAGATGCGGAATGCCTTATGTGAGCAACAGATGGCTCGGCGGAATGCTTACGAATCTTTCCACGATCAAGAAATCCGTAAACAAGCTTAAGAAAATCGAGAGAATGGAGGCCGATTCCTCGTTCGAGATGCTCACGAAGAAAGAGATAGCGAACATAAACAAGGAGAAGGAAAAGCTCATCAAGAATCTCGGCGGCGTGCGCGATATGGTTGATTTGCCGGGCGCGCTGTTTGTCGTCGATACCAAGCTTGAGCAGATTGCGGTTCAGGAAGCCAAGAGATTGGGCATTCCTGTCATAGCGATAGTCGATACGAATTGCGATCCGGATGACATTTCGTTCCCGATTCCCGGAAACGATGATGCGATCAGAAGCATTTCGCTTTTGGCCAAGATAGTTTCGGATGCCGTTCTCGAAGCGGATTCGGATGCAATGATTGAGATAGTGGATGAACTCGATGCGCCTGCCGAGTCGAAGGCTGGCGCTGAAAATGCGAATGCGGAGGCATAGGATATGCAGATAACAGCGGAAATGGTGAAGAACCTTCGTGAAGCCACGGGAGCGGGAATGATGGATTGTCGCAAAGCTCTGATGGACGCCGAAGGGAATATGGCTGAAGCCGAGAAGATTCTCAAGAAGATGGGTTTGGCGGCGGTTGCCAAAAGAGCTGAGAGAGCCACTGAAAGCGGTCGTGTGGATATCGCAGCCGGAAAGAGCGCGGTGGCGCTTGTTTCCGTGGCGTGCGAGACGGATTTCGTTGCGAAAAACGAGACCTTCAAGAAGGCTGTCGGCGAGATGGCCAAGTATGCGCTTGACAAGAAGCTCAATGAAGTCGATGACAAGCTCAAAGGCATGGTCAATGATCTCATCAGCACGATAAAGGAGAACATGGGCGTCAAAAAGGTCGTGTGCATGCCCATAGACAAAAATGAGGCCGCCGATTATTACATACACAACGACGGCGCTTTAGGAGCGATAGTCAAGTTCAGGTGCGACAAGCCGGAGTGCTTTTCAAGCGAGAAGGTGAAGGCTTTCATGCATGATACGGCATTGCATGTCATGGCATTCAATCCGCAATATCTCAACGAAGCGGCCGTCGAGGCGAAGTTCAAGAGCGAGCAGATGGAGATATTCAAAGCGCAGGTAGCCTCTCTCGATAAGCCCGATAAGGTCAAGGACGGAATAGTCATGGGCAAGTATTCGGCGCTTTTGAAGGAGATCTGCCTTATGAACCAGGGATTCTTCCGAGACGAGAAGATCAGCACCGAACAGGCGCTGAAGCAGATCAGCAAGGAAGTCGGATGCGCCCTTGAAATCGTCGATTACATTTGCGTGAGGGCTGGTGTCTGATGTCGCAATATTTGCAGGATGCGGAGAATAGGATTGCAAAGGCCCTCGAGTCGTTGCAAGTTGATTTTTTCAAGATAAGAAGCGGACGCGTTTCCGCTTCCGTTCTTGACAATGTTCGAGTCGATAATTACGGAGCGCCGGCACCGATATCGCAGGTAGCCACCATTTCCAATCCGGAGGCCAGGCTCATCGTTATATCTCCTTGGGATAAATCAATGATATCCTCCATTGAGAAAGCGATACAAAAGGAAAACATCGGCGTCAATCCGTCCAACGACGGCAAGGTCATAAGACTCGCTTTCCCTGCTTTGAGCAAGGAGAGGAGAAACGATAGCGTCAAGGAGGCCAAGCAGATTGCGGAGAATCATAAGATTTCCGTTCGCAATATAAGGCGGGATGTGCTGGATTCCTTGAAGAAGGACGAGAAAGACGGTCTCATATCGGAAAATGAGAGAAAATCAATCGAGGACAAGGTTCAGAAAGCGGTTGATAAGGGAATAGAGAGGATTACCGAGGCTTTCGATAAGAAGTCGGCGGAAATAATGGAGATATGATTGCGCATGGCGGTCCGATTCGTTTCGGATTGCGTTAAAAATGCGAAAGGAGGGATTTATGGCAGCAGGTGGCGGATTATCAAAGAACGCTAAGCGTGAAGGTGCTAAGATTTTGAAAAGCAGGTGGGGCGGGGACATCATGATGAAGAGCGTATTCGAAAACGGAAAGCTCCGCCATGTGGCTTATTGCTCGAAGACGGGAAACAGCGCGCGCAAGCCGAAAGATCTGATGTAGAAGCTTTTGCGTTTTCGGCAGCATCTGCAACGCTTTCGTAGGGCAGGGCGACTCGACTGATGGTTTCGAATTCCGTTTTTGAGTCCAAGGAAATGTATTTGGAGTCCATTCTTCTTCTTCTGAAGTCGAATAGCGCTCCGCATGCCAAGGATTTGGCGGAATACATGAATTTTTCGAGGCCGTCTGTCTCTCGCGCGCTTTCAAGCCTTGAGAGCGCGGGGCTTGTTTTTCGAGACGGGGATGATGTCATATCCTTGACTCGAGAGGGCAGGATGATCGCTGAGAGCGTATATGAGAAGCATCTGGTCATTACGGATTTCCTTGTGCTTATCGGTGTGGATCGTCAAGTTGCGGAAAGGGATGCTTGCAAGTTCGAGCATGTGATTTCGGAAGAGACTTTTTCCAGAATCAAGGATTTCGTCGGAAATTCATTAGGCAATGTCTAGTCAGGATATTTATTTGCTGATTAATAAGGAGATCTTCACGGATCCCTATTACAATTTTTGCAGCACCGATAATAAGAAGCTGGTTGCATGGTATTTTCTTAACGTGCTTTCCTTTTCCGAGGATCAGGTGAAGGAAAGCGTGATACGCTCCGATGCCAACCATTTCATCGATTTGATTCTTTTCGATGACGAGAACGGCGTCGCCTATGTTGCCGGCACCGACTTCAGGGGGATACACGACAAGCTCGACATATTGAGTTTCAACAAGCCATTCAACTTCTTCAAATATATGATAAGCGCTTCCGAATACGAGCTTACGGGCGATCCGGTACTCGATAGGAGGTCGTTTTATTTCTACGATTGCATCAAACGCGGATATGAGATTGTTTTTCTTTTCATAACCACTGCTTCGTTTGACGAGCAATGTGTTAGCATGGTGAATGCGGTGAAATCAAGGGTTTCGGCTTCATTTGATTTCGAGTTCTCGATTGAGCTTGTTGATGGGCAGGGATTATCCGAAAGGTATTACGAAGCCGATTCGCTGGAGCGTTGCAAGCAGCAGGGATTCGAGTCTTTAGGCGCTTTGCCCGAGAACAATAGCATGTATGCTTGCGATCTTCCGTTGGAAGACAGGCGAGCCATGAATCTCATCGTATCCAAATTGAGGAACTTCTGGAAATCCGCCGGATCGATTCTCGATCAGGAATTGCTGCCTGTAGGCGAAGTGAAAGGCGCGGATTTGCAATTATTCGCGATATTGCAAGGGTATTGCGCTTCCAACAGGATGAAAAACGATCTTTTGCCTCCGATAAGCGTGGTCTATTATAATCTGGAAAGGAATTTCTTCACGAACAGGATGATCGCTCTTTCGGCTTCTTGGGTGAGCAAAGCGTTTGCCGCGGCGAAGAAGAGGAACCGCAACTTGGATTCCGCCGGATGGATTAGAAGCGAGATATGCCTCTCGGATATCCGGAATACTGTTGAGGATTTCTTTTCCATGTATTCATCATCTCTCGTACATGGTTCCAGCGAAGCTTCGGATTACGTTTCAAGGGCATATAAGGTTCCGGATTCGGAATTCATGCTTCCGTGCAATCGTTTCTTTCTGATAGGCAAGGATGATATGAAGGCTTCCGTCAAATCCGCTCGCGACATGTTTTACGGATGCATGCGGGAGAGTGCCATAAGCGAGGATGACATAGCAGCGGCTGATGGTCTGATTTCCATGATGTCGGAAAGGTGGATGAGCCGCATGGAATCGCTTTTCGGAAAAAAGGATGCCTATCTCGGCGATTGCCTTGCAGCGATAAGCTGCATTGCGGTTTTTGGGTGCTTTGCCGTTTTCAGCGAAAAGCGAACGGATGTGTTTCCGTCGTTCAAGGCCGCGATAGACAGGCTCGATGCCAAGTATCTGCTTGATGAATTGATTAGGATTACGGAAAAGTCCGTTGCGAAGGCGTATGACAAGCAGCGCAGCCGATCCAGCGGTACGGCGTTGATGGCCGATGCGTGGGCGGGTACGCGCAAATGCTATTCGGATTCTATGGTCGAGATATCCAAGTATTTCAGACTCCTTGAGCTTATGAATGGCGATTCTTCTAAAATATATGCTGAATATGCAAAGACTTTTTCTATGAAAACCAAGGAATTCAAATATCATCTGAACGACAAGGGGTTTAAGGAATTATGAATTATCTTGATTATTTCAGGGAGATATGCTCTATACCGCACGTGTCTCATCACACCGGCGGAATCAGCGATTACCTCGTGGCATTTGCCGATTCCAATGGCTTGGAGAGCTTTCGGGATGATAGCGGGAATGTCGTGATTCGCAAAAAGGCGGCAGGGTTTCGCAGAAACAGGCAAAGTCCCGTGATTTTGCAAGCGCACATGGACATGGTGGGCGTATGCACGGATGGCCGTGATATGACGAGAGAACCGATTCGTCCGATATTCGAGGGCGATATCATATCTGCGGATGCGTCTTCGCTTGGAGCGGATAATGGAATCGGCATGAGCTACATTCTGGACATACTTGCCGATAAGAAGCTCAAATCTCCGGAAATAGAGGCTGTTTTCACTGCTGACGAGGAGGATGGTATGGAAGGGGTCAGGAACTTCGACTTCTCCAAGCTGAACGCTTCATTCGTCATAAATCTCGACAGCGAATGCGAAGACGAGGTTTGCGTTTCGTCAGCGGGCGGAATGAATGAGGAGATCAGAATCGGATTCAACGACGGGTTCTACCGTTTGGAAAGCGGCGTTTTATCTGAGATAACAATATTCGGCTTGAAAGGCGGGCATAGCGGGAATCAGATTCACAAGAGAAGGGCCAATGCCATCATTTGCTTGGTGAGGCTTCTGCGCGAATTGTCGCTCAGGCATGACATCAGGTTCGTTTCCATTTCAGGCGGGAGCGCGAGGAATGTCATACCTTCGAGGGCATCAGCATCGGTTTTGTATTGCGGATTTGATTTCGAATCGTTCAGGAAGGATTTCAAGGAGACTTTGGCTGATTTGAGAAAGAAGCATCTGAAAAGCGATCCTGACTTCGATGCCGAGGTGGTTTGGCGAAAGGACAGCAAGGTCAAAAGCCTTTCTTCGATGAACTCCAAGCTCTTTGAGATGCTTTCCTCGCTTCCGGATGGGCTTATGGAATCCGATGCTGACGGAAATGCCGTAACCTCGTTGAATTTCGGTATGGCTGATTTCAACAAGGAGGAGAAGGTTCTCACCTTCAAGGCTCTCGTCAGAAGCAATATAGATTCGCATCGTAATGAGCTCGCGGATAAGGTCCGACTCGTTTTCGAAGGCGATAATAGTCTGAAAAGCCCTGTTTCCGCTTTTTCTTACGTAGTCAATACGGATCAGGAATACGGCGCATGGCAGAGAAGGGAAAAATCGGCTTTGCTTGATTTTTTCCTGAAAACATACAAGCGGAAGCTTGACAAGAATCCGAAGGTGACATCCACGCATGGCGGTCTGGAATGCGGCTATTTTTCTCAAGGGATAAAAGATTGCGATTTGATTTCCATAGGCCCCGATATAAGCGATGTTCACTCTGTTAAGGAAAAAGCGTTTGCCTCTTCGTGCGAACGGATAATGGGAGTATTGAAAGCCATGCTTGAAAATTGGGAGTTGTAATATGAAAAAAGGTTTTGCTATTGGAAGTGCAATCGCAACCAAGGCATTCCTCGCTTTGGCTGCTGTTTCGGTTCTTTCCGCCGGTTTGGTTTCGTGTTCCAAAAAAGGCGGTTCGGATTCACAGGATAATTCGCTTTCGAATGTAAAGAGCAGAAATGCATTCGTAATAGGATTGGATGATTCGTTTCCGCCTATGGGCTATCGCAACGAGAACAACGAGATAGTCGGATTCGATGTCGATTTGGCGAGGGAAGCTGCGAAAAGGATGTCTGTCGGATTCAAGGCTCAGGCGATAGATTGGGATGCGAAGGAGATGGAAATCGCATCAGGCAACATAGATTGCATTTGGAACGGCTTCACTATAACCGATGAGAGGAAGAAGAACCTTCTTTTCTCCGATCCGTATTTGAACAACGAGCAGGTGTTCCTTGTGATGGAGAGCAGCGGCATAAGAAGCGAAGCTCAGCTTACGGGGAAGAAAATAGGAATGCAAACAGGAAGTTCCGGAGCTGAAAGTTATGCCAATTCTTCGCTGAAAGGCAAGAATATCGCTGTGGAATACAAGGATTTCCTTATTGCCATAATGGATTTGAGGACCGGGGGGATCGATGCTTTGGTTATTGACAGCATAGTTGCAGGCGCTCAGCTTCGCGAATCGGGCGTTTCCGACGAGCTGATGATCATCAAATCTTCCCAGCTTCCGGCAGAACAATTCGGCGTGGGTTTCAGAAAGGGCGATAAGGCGCTTAGGGACGAAGTCCAGAGACATCTTGATGAAATGCGCAAGGATGGAACGTTTGCCAAGCTTGCTGAAAAGTACGAGATGATCATTTAGGAGCCATTCGGCATTCTTGATACGGGTTCGAACGGATGTTATATCTGCAGCCGCTGATAACATCGATTTCGGTTTTTTTTCTGACTTTGATTTTAGCGGTTCCGTTAGGGTGCGGAATCGCGATTTTCAGGATTAGGAAAATTCCGTTTTTGAGTTTTTTGTTCAGGATTTTCATAGATGTCATGAGGGGGACGCCGCTGATATTGCAGCTCCTTTTCTTTTATTTCATTCCGCCGTTTGTCTTTCATATCAACATAGACAGGTTCCTGAGCGTGGTCATGACGTTTTCAGTGAATTACGCTGCATACTTTGCTGAAATATTCAGATCGGGGTATATCTCCTTGCCAAGCGGTCAATTCGAAGCGTGCAAAGTGCTCGGATTGTCGAAGCCGTTTTCGTTTTTCAGGGTCTATGTGCCTCAAATTGCGAAAAGAATTCTGCCTGCTTTTTCCGGCGAGGTCGTGACGCTTGTAAAGGATACGGCGCTTTCCTCCACTTTAGGCGTGATGGAATTGTTTGCAATCGCAAGGAAAAGATCATCCGCCATGTTCTCGGTCATGCCCATAGTATGGGCCGGAGTGTTCTATTTCGCATTCAACGCCATCGTGGCATTCGCATTCTCGCTTATTGAGAAGCGCTTTGGAAAGTACAAGATCTGAATAAGGAGTTCACTCATGCCAAACGATGATGACATGCGCTATACAATAGAGGTTTCAGGGCTTTCCAAGCGTTTTTCAACGCAGACGGCATTGAATGGTCTATCATTCACTCTGGAAAAGGGAAGGATATTAACGGTCATCGGTCCTTCCGGCAGCGGCAAGACGACTCTTCTCAGGATATTGTGCCAACTTGAAAAAGCCGATAGCGGAACCATATTCGTCGATGGGTTGAAATTGGGCGAAAGCAAGTTGCAGGACAAACAGATATTATCCAAAATCGGTCTTGTTTTCCAATCATTCAACTTGTTTCCGCACTTGACCGTATTGAAAAACATAACGCTTGCGTATAGGTTTTTGAACAAAGGAAAGACGGCCACGGAGGCCGAATGCGTTGCTCGCGACCTTTTGAGTCGAGTTGGGCTCAAAGATAAGGCGGAAAAGTATCCTTGCATGCTGTCAGGGGGAGAATCCCAAGGGGTCGCGATCGCCCGTTCCCTTGCTTTGAAGCCCGAGGTTCTGCTGTTCGACGAGCCTACGAGCGCTTTGGATCTGGAAATGGTCAAGAATCTTTCCGGCCTGATAAAGCAGATCAGGGATGAAGAGGGCAATGCGCTTGTGATCGTCACTCACGACATCAACTTCGCCAAAACAGTGTCAGATGATGTTTTGTTTCTGGACAAAGGCGACATGATTTTTCATGGGGCGGCCTCGGATGTTTTGGGCAATGCATCGAAGAACGAAAGGATACGGGCGTTTTTGAGCAATTCCGAACTATTGTAGCCAATGCCGAAAAAAACGAACGATACATTACCGCAACCATCATCCGGTTCCTGTCTTGATAGCACAGGAAAGCCGAAAAGAGCTTATGCGACTTATGCGGAGGCTTTGGAGTCGGCCGAGTACGGCTTGAAAGAAAGGGGCGTCAAGCTTGATGTGTATAAGTGTCGGGCTTGTGGTAAGTATCATCTCACATCGAGGAAGTGTCGGCTGCGTTGAAGAGGATATCTGAATATTCGCTCCAACGCAGCCTGTCGCCGGATATGCGCCGGATATGCGCGTTTCGGAGCGAAAACCCATTTGGATAGGCAAAAAGCCTTATCCTGCATTAGGCTTTCCGCTTCGGGACGTGCCTTTCCACCACTTCTCCGGCTCCTTGCCGGCGTTGGATGATGCCGCGTAAATTTTGCAAGTCTGCCTGCAGACGCCATGCTTTGGAGGATGAATTATGCCATCGCCTAACATAGAATCCATATCCTATCTCAGCCCGAAGGAAATCGAGGCTTACTTAAAGAAGGTGACGCAGGAAAAGAGCCTGTATAGCGAGCTTCTCGAGAATCTCAGCACCGGAGTGGCGGCTATCGATAGCGATTCCAGTCTGATTTGCTGCAACAGGCGTTTTATTACGCTTTTGAATCGTCAGGTCGATAAGTCCGATGTTCCCTTTTATTCCGGAATCCAAAATGACGAGCTTAAAAGCTTCTTGTCAAAGGCTTTGACGGAGAAAATATCCTGCGAAGGGGAGTTTTGCATCGGCGAATCGCAAATGCAGAACTTCGTATCCGTTTTCGGTTTTGCCATATCCGATGATAGGTTCGCCTTTGTCGTGCGGGATATAACAAAAGCGAAGAAGCAGCTTCAGGAAATGAAAAGGCTTGAAAGCTTGGCCGCCGTCAGCAACATATCGTCCATACTTGCGCATGACATAAACAACCCGTTGTCCGCAATCGCCGTTCAGGTTGATTTGATAAGAAGAATCGCCCGCAAGTCCGGAGACGATTTCGCATCGGAGCGCATGGACATAATAAAAGCGGAAATCGAAAGGATAAAGGACATAGTACAAGGCTTTCTGTTCTCATCACGGCCGCTTCAGGCGATATTGCTTCTGCAAAATCCCGAGAGCCTCATAGATGATCTCGTGAATTTCATAAAGCCTGATCTTGAAGAAAGGAGAATCGAATTGACATGCAGCGTTTTGAAGCCTCTTCCCTATGTGGAATTTGATTTCAACCTATTGTATTCGTGCCTTTTGAATCTAGTCAAGAATTCCATAGAAGCCATTGGCGACAAATCCGGAAAACGAGAGATATGCATATTCGCGGCGAGACGATTCAATAACTTGGTTATAAGCGTCGAGGATTCCGGCTGCGGCATAAAAAAAGAAGATGCCGATAGGATATTCAAACCGTATTTCACCACCAAGGACAAAGGTACGGGACTCGGTTTGAGCAATGTATATAAGATCGTCCAACTGCATAACGGAGACATCGAGGCGTCTGCTAGGGCGGACGGCCCCGGCGCTTGCTTCTCCATCTATCTGCCGCTCCGCAGCGAGGACATGCTTGCGCTCGGCAGCGAATCCGAAGCCAAGGGAATGTGATCACTCAAATATCTCCGCCATCGTACATTAAATCTACCCAAAGCCTCTGGAAACCCCTGCGAGCGGGTGCGGGACGAGAAATCCATTATGCAGATTCCGAGCCAGCCGAGACGATGCTTTGTGCATGGCTTAGCGCTATGCGCCGATTGATGCGTTTATCGCCCGAAGGCGTCTGCCATCGTATAGTAAGCTTATCCAAGTCTTCGGCAATCCCTGCGAGCAGATTTGAGATGAGAGGTAGTCTATGCAGGATTCAAGCAAATCAAGACAGTGCTTTG
>CAMOXM010000029.1:0-15216 GCA_946629155.1 uncultured Spirochaetaceae bacterium
AGGAAGCGTGGAAATGTGGTTCGTGATATATGCGGCCATAAACATAATCGTCATTTGGTTCGGGGTGGAAAACGGCATCGAAAGGGTTTCTAAATTTCTCATGCCGGTTCTCGTCGCTTTGGCCTTGTTCATAGCAATCTACTCCAGTACGAGGCCAGGAGCGGCTGCGGGAATAAGGTATTTTCTCGTTCCTGACTTCAGCAATTTTTCGATAATGACCCTGGTTGCGGCTTTTGGTCAAATGTTTTATTCCATGTCGATAGCCATGGGGATTCTTATCACTTACGGTTCGTATATGAAGAAAGACGTGAATATCGAGACGAGCAGCTATCAGATTGCCGCTTTCGATACGGGCGTTGCCATTCTCGGCGGATTCATGATAATACCGGCGGTGTTCGCTTTTTCCGGCGGCGATGTCAATGCGCTTCTTCAAAAAGGTCCTTCGCTGACCTTCGTGACGTTGCCTAAGGTTTTCCTGAATATGAAGGGAGGGCAGTTTGTTGCCGTTTGCTTCTTTTTCATGTTTTTTCTGGCAGCGCTCACCAGTTCCATATCCCTTTTCGAAACCTGCATATCGACCGTAGGGGATGAAACGCGTTTGTCAAGGAGGAAAAGCATAGCCGCGGTCTGCCTCATTACGCTGGCGCTTGGAACGATGTCGGCATTCGGATATGGCATTTGGGACAAAGTCCGGATTGCAGGAATGCAATTTCTGGACTTTTTCGATTTCCTTTCAAATTCCATCATGCTTCCCATTGCCTCCTTGTTTACGGTGGTTTTGATTTTGGCTCATGTCGGGGTCGATAGGATAAAAGGCGAGGTCCTTTCATCCTCGCCCTTCAAGTCGAAAAGACTTTACGATCTCGTAATAAGGTTCGTTGCTCCGCCGGTGATTGCAATAGTCTTGGTTTCCTCGATTCTCGATGCTTTCGGCGTATTGAAAATATGACGACAAAAGAGAAGTTTCTTACTAATCGCCTTGTTGTTTTTCTTATAATGCTTTTCTTGTGCATTATATGGGGAAGCGCATATCCGATTGTCAAAATAGGGTATGATATGTTTCAAATCGACAAATCCCATGTTCCGTCCATCATGATGTTTGCTGGAATCCGCTATGTTGCGACAGGACTGTTGCTTCTTATTCCGGGAATCATAATGTCCCCTAAAAGTTTCATATTGAATCGAGCAAAGCAGGGATGCGTGCTTATAAACACGGCTTTTCAGGTAGTCGGACAATACTATTTCTACTTCATCGGATTGGCCAGAACGCCTGGAACGAGGGCCGCTATAATCAATAGCACTACGGTGTTCATCGCCATTTTTCTAGCTGCTTTTCTTTTCAGAACGGAGAAATACGATATCGCGAAGCTCGTTGCTTCCATTATGGCGGTGGCGTCCATGGTCGTCTTGAATCATGTCGATGGCTTCGGCTTTTCCTTTTCCCTGACCGCTGAAGGGTTCATTCTCGTGTCGTCCTTCCTTACGGCAATCGCCACATGCCTTCAGAAGCCTTTGGTCGGCAAGACCGGAGTGATGCCGTTGTGTTCGTATTCGTTTCTTCTCGGCGGCTTGCTGTTTTTGGCTTATGCCTTTGCCTTTGGAGGCAAGATCGCGATCGGAGGATTCAATGCGTATGCGCTTCTGGCTTACGTTTCTCTTGTTTCCGCTTTCGGATTCTCGGTTCAGGCGCTTTTGCTCGAATACAACGATGTTTCAGTGATTTCCATCTACAGGATAATGCTGCCGATTTCGGGCGTGATTCTGAGTGCGGTGATGCTGAAGGAATACGACATCCTTTTCAGGCTGAACACGCTCGTTTCCCTTCTCCTGATGGTCGGCGCCATGCTTTTGCTCGGAGCAGGGCGCAGGAAGAAAAGCGATTCCGGGTTTTCGACCGAATGAATACGCAACCGATATTGGAAATCAGGAATCTGACGGTCGGCTATGGCAATCAGTTCGGTTCCGATTTCATTTCATTGGATGGCGTCAGCATGGATGTGATGCCAGGCGAGATTTTCGGCATTGTCGGGGAATCAGGCGCCGGCAAGACTACGCTTGCCATGTCGATAATCGGATTGTCTGTGTTTTCGGACGCCTTTGTCGGGTGCGATTCGATGAGATTCAAAGGCAGGGACATTCTGCATGCGGACCGCGAGGAGATGAGGAGAATCAGGGGCAAGGAAATCGCATCGGTGTTTCAAAACGCCTCTTCGTCAATGAATCCGGTAATGAGGGTTTTGGACCAGGTTGCCGAGATGTTCGCAATTCATGACGGACTGAACAGAAGGGATTCGCTTGAAAAAGCCTATGTCGCATTGGAGAATGCTGGAATACCAAGGGATAGGGCGAAGGGTTATCCTCATGCTTTTTCCGGGGGCATGCTGCAAAGGGCTATGATAGCATCCGCTGTTGCGTGTCGTCCTTCGCTTCTGATAGCCGACGAGCCGACGGCTTCGCTGGATACCGTGTGGCAATCCCGGATTCTCGATATGATTTTGAATCTTAGGGATGAAACCGGCATGTCGGTTGTTTTCATATCGCATGATTTAAGGGCGGTCGCTTCCATATGCGACAGGGTTGCCGTCATGCATTCGGGCAAAATCGTGGAAACGGCGGATGCGCGATCGCTTTTTTCGAATCCGCATCATTCCTATACGATGGATCAGCTATCGGGCGTCTCTGAAATCTTCAGGATTTGACAAAGATTGCAATTTTCAGTTTAATATAGAATTGCGTGTCTATGCCCTTGTAGCTCAGTAGGTAGAGCACAGCCTTGGTAAGGCTGAGGTCAGCGGTTCAAATCCGCTCGGGGGCTTGTCTTGATGTGATAGAGGTGGCGTTATGTCGGCGAAGAAGAAGGATAAGGTCGAGAAGGTTGCGCTTATGTGCACGGAGTGCAATAGGAAGAACTATACGACGGAAAAGAACAAGAAGAACATCCAGGGAAAGCTTGAGTTCAGCAAGTATTGTCCGTTTGACAGGAAGCATACGCTTCACAGGGAAACAAAAATAAAGTGATGCCTTGAGGCTTGACGAAGGATTCGGTTGTGCAAAAATCATAGGTCAGTAGCTCCAACGGTTAGAGCGTCGGTCTCCAAAACCGAGCGTTGGGGGTTCGAATCCCTCCTGGCCTGTTTTTTTTGTTAAGGGGAAAATTCATGAAGATCACACAGTACTTCAGAGAGTGCAATCAGGAATTGAGAAGAGTGACATGGCCTAAGAAAGCCGAAGTGGTTTCAGCTACCAGAGTCGTATTGGTCAGCACTTTCTTTTCCGCTTTGATACTGGGCGCTATTGATTTTCTGGTGTCCAGAGGAGCTAGTATCATTTTCGGGTAGGCGATGAGAGAAGAGACTTGGTATGCTGTTCATGTGTATTCCGGGTATGAACAGAAGATACAGAAACAGCTGGAGAGGATGATTCAGACGAACGAGCTGCTGTCTCAGGTTTGCCATGGTGTCAGAGTTCCGATGAAAACTATCACTGAAACGAAGGATGGCAAGGAAAAGACGAGGAAAGTGAAGCTCATGCCCGGCTACATCTTGGTGGATGTTGATTTTCCGCCATACGATGGGAACGAAGAGAGATACAAGGGGATCGTATCAGCCATCAGAAACATAAACGGCGTTACCGGTTTCGTCACTCCGACTTCCGCCAAAGGTTCTATGCCGATTCCGCTTACCCGCGGTGAAATGAATAGGATCAAGGAGAATACGGGCGAAATCAAAGTGGATAGGTCTTTGCATGATTTCCAGGATTTCCAGGAAGGAGACGAGATAAGCATAATTTCAGGTCCGTTCGCCGGATTTGATGGTGTAGTTCAGGAAGACCTGGTGATGCACAAGAAGCTGAAAGTTCAAATAGAGATATTCAGCCGGCCTACATCGGTTCAGGTTGAGAAGAAAGACGTGGAGAAGAAAAAGCTCTGATCGTCGCCATAGGGTTTGCCGGTCATTCGCGCAAGCTCGTTAAACTTAGATTTATGAGGGGTTGATGCTACCCTCGTGGAAGCTGATGTTATCAGCGTTAATACCAACATTGCATCGATTCGTTCGATGCGAAGGAGAATAAAATGGCAGCGAAGAAGAAGGTTACAGCAGTCATTAAGCTTCAATGCCCCGCGCAGAAGGCTACGCCTGCGCCTCCGATAGGTCCCGCTTTGGGCCCGCACGGAGTTTCGGCGCCCGAATTCGTCAAGCAGTTCAATGACAAATCGAAATCGTTCGAACCCGGTCTCATATTGCCTGTCGTGATTACGGTTTACCAGGATAAGAGTTTCACATTCATTTTGAAGACTCCCCCCGCGGCCGTATTGATCAGAAAGGAGATTGGGATTGAAAAGGGCAGCGGCGTCCCGAACAAGGAGAAGGTCGGCAAGATCACGCAGGCTCAGCTTGAGAGCATTGCCAAGCAGAAGATGCCCGATTTGAACGCTAATGATTTGGAGGCGGCAAAGAAGATAATTGCGGGAACCGCAAGAAGCATGGGCGTGGAGGTCTTGAAGTGAAGAGAGGAAAAAAATACAAGGAAGCTTTGAAGAAGCTGACAGCGGGCAAGACTTACACTGTTGGCGAGGCTTGCGCCTTGTTGAAAAGCATGTCTTTTGCGAAATTCGACGAATCGGTCGAGTTGCATGTCAAGCTTAAGCTGAAAAAGAGCCAGACCGTTCGCGATACGTTGGTTTTCCCTAATAATTTCGGAAAGGAGAAAAGGGTTCTTGTTTTCGCCAGGGACGATAAGGCTCAGGAAGCGAAGGACAACGGAGCCGCCTATGTGGGCGATATGGATCTTATCGAAAAGATAAGAGGCGGCTGGGATGAGTTCGATGTCTGCGTTGCGACTCCCGACATGATGAAGGAAGTCGGAAAGCTCGGACCGATTCTCGGAAGAAGAGGGCTGATGCCCAACCCGAAAACGCATACCGTTACCACTGACATAAAGGGTGCGCTTGCCGAGTTGAAGATGGGAAGAGTGGAATTTCGCGCGGATAAGACGGGAGTGGTTCACCTCGTGGTCGGAAAGATCAGCATGGACGAGAAAAAGCTCGAGGAGAATGCCAATCTCGCTCTTGATGAGATCGAGAAGCGCAAGCCGCAGGACACCAAGGGGATTTTCATTCAGAGCATAGCATTGTGCTCCAGCATGAGTCCGGGAATCGCCGTAGTCAATTCCAGTGTCGCTTAAGGGGAGATCGTTATGGAATATCAAGTGAGGATTAACGATGCGAAAAGAGCCAGCGTGGAGGATCTGAAAAATGTCTTCCAGCAATACGATGGCTATATTTTCACGGATTACAGGGGATTGACTGTAGAGCAGATCACGCAATTGAGGCATCAGCTTCGGCCGCTCGGCTCGGCATTCAGGGTCGTTAAGAACAATTACGCCAAGATAGCCATGCACGAGATAACGGACAAGCTGGATGATCAGTTCGTAGGACCGACGGCGATAGCGTATGTCAAGGGCGACAACGGAAACGAGGTTGCCAAGGTTCTTTTCAAGGTGGCGAAGGAAACGCAGAAGCTGAATGTCAAGGTCGGTTATCTGGACAAGGAGATTCTTGACTCCGCGAAGTTGGAGGCGCTTAGCAAGCTTCCGACAAAGCTCGAACTCATATCTTCTTTGATGGGCACGATGAATGCGCCTGTTCAGAAGCTTGCTGCTACATTGCTTGCGTATCATGACAAGCTTGCCGCGCAGCAAGGATAGGCATGTTTGAGGGAGGTTTTCAAATAGGATTCGCATTGTCCTGCGATCTATTTTGATAAGCACTCGGAAAGAAATGGTTTTCGCTCAAGTCAGTCTTCTACGATATTCGTCGGATGCTATAGCTGTCTTTGGGCGATAGATAATGGAAAAATAAAAAAGGAGAAGTTAATTATGGCAATTTCAAAAGACGAGATTTTGGATGCGATCGCGAATATGACCGTTATTGAGGTCGCTGACCTCATCAAGGCCATGGAGGAGAAATTCGGCGTTCAGGCCGCCGCCGCCGCTGTCGTTCAGGCCGGACCTGCCGCTGGCGGAGCTGCAGAGGAGAAAGAGGAGCAGAGCGAGTTCGCTGTTATTTTGAAGGCAAGCGATCCTGCTAAGAAAATCGCTGCGATCAAGGTTATCAGGGATATCACGGGCCTTGGCTTGAAAGATGCGAAGGATATGGTCGAAGGAACGAATGTGACCGTCAAGGAGAATGTTCCCGTCGATGATGCTAAGAAGATGAAGGAGCAGCTTGAAGCCGTCGGATGTCAGATAGAGCTGAAATAGAGGGAAAGAGGATTTGAAGAACGCTTCCGACGGTCAACACCCCTGTAAAATCGGGAGTTCGCCTTTTAATGCGGGTTTCCGAACAATATTTGATTAAGTCTGCAACGGCGGCGTTGTCCGTCTTTGCAGCATTTTTTGCGCCGCAGAACGTGTGAAAACGGTTTGCGGCGCTATTTTGCTTATCTTGGAGCTGAAATTTAGATGAAGAGCAATTCCAAAAAAGAACGAACTTATATTGGCGCTGAGCATTATGAGGTGTGTGATATTCCCGATCTCATATCGATTCAGACGGAATCGTACAAAAGATTCCTGCAAAAGGACAAGGTCGGAACGAAGGAAGGTCCGGATCCGAAATACGGTTTGGAAGCGGTGTTCAGATCGATTTTTCCCGTCAAGAGCTATGATGAGAACCTCATATTGGAATATAAGGGCTATACGCTTGGATTTGACAAGGCGAGCGTCAACCTTGATGAGAAGGAGTGTCGCAGGCGCAGTCAGAATTATAGCGTTTCGGTGAATGCCAAGCTTGTGCTCAAGAACGTCAGCCCCAATCACATGACGGTTGAGGAAAAGGATTTGTATTTCGGCGATGTGCCTTTGATGACGGACCGCGGCAGCTTCATAATAAACGGATCCGAGCGCGTGGTCGTCTCGCAAATCCACAGGTCGCCCGGCGTGATAGCGCAATATGAAAAAGGGATTTATTCATCCAGAGTGATTCCTGTCAGGGGAAGTTGGCTTGAATTCGAGATAGACGATAAGCATGATGGCATATATGCGAAAATCGACAGGAAGAAGAGGATATTGGTGACCGTTTTCCTCAGATGCTTGGGATTGGCCGACCGTGAGGCGATTGTCAAGGCATTCCATTGTCCCAAGGTCATAAGCCTCGAAGAGTGGAATCAGCTTTCCAAGACTTCCAATCCCGTATATGCGTACAGGAACTATTTCGCTGAGGATGGAACGAAGATCATAAGGGCTGGCGACAGGCTCAGTCCTGTGTTCGTCGATAGCCTGAAGCAAAGCGGAATCGATGAAATGGAAATCATCGACTTTTCGAATCCGGACGGTTTGGGCTTCGATAGGATATTGCAATGCTTCGAAAAGGAAGAGAATCTGATCCAAAGGGATAACGGCGAGGACGAGCCGTCGGTTCAGACCGTGATAACGGAAGTCTATACGGGGCTGCAGCAGAACGAACCGCCATCAGCGGAGAAGGCGCTCCAGGAAATCGGCAACATGTTCTTCGATAAGAACAGATACGATTTGGGCGAAGTCGGAAAATACAAGATAAACGCCAAGTTCTATCCTGGCGTTGAAAATGAGGCCAGAGCGCTTAAGGAAGAGGAAAGGACGCTCAGGCTTCAGGATATAGTCGAGACCATCAAGTATCTGGTCAATGTCTTCTACGATAAGGAGTCCGTCGATGACATAGATCATTTGGGGAACAGAAGAGTCAGGAGCGTCGGCGAGCTTTTGGAGAATCAGCTCAAGAGCGCGTTTCTCAAACTCGAGAGAGCCATTAAGGACAAAATGGCGAGTCAGGATTTGGAAAAGGTCAGGATTTCCGATATAGTCGCCTCCAAGGTGATAACATCGGCTATCAGGGATTTCTTCCAATCGAGCCAATTGTCGCAATTCATGGACCAGGTGAACCCTCTTTCCGAGCTCACGCACAAAAGAAGGATCACCGCTCTGGGACCTGGCGGATTGAACAGGGAGAGAGCCAGCTTTGAAGTTCGTGATGTCCACTATACGCATTACGGCAGAATGTGTCCTATCGAAACGCCTGAAGGTCAGAACATAGGCTTGATAGTGTCTTTGGCGAATTACACCAAAGTCACTGAGAACGGATTTCTGGAAACTCCTTACAGAAGGGTGGTCAATGGAAAGGCTACGAAGGAGATAAAATATCTGGATGCCACCGAAGAGGAGCATTATTTCATAGCGCAGGCATCCGCCAAGATAGACAAGGACGGGAATTTCGCCGAAGAGGAGGTTTCCGTCAGGAAAAAAGGAGAATACAGCAAGCAGAAGCCTGCGGATATAGAATACATGGATGTTTCGCCGCGCCAGGTCATTTCGGTGGCGGCATCGCTGATTCCGTTCCTTGAGCATGACGACGCCAACCGCGCGCTCATGGGCTCGAACATGCAACGTCAGGCTGTTCCTCTCGTTTTCCCCGAAGCACCTAGAATCGGAACGGGAATGGAGGCGAAGGCGGCTTATGATTCCGGAGTGCTGGTGAAGGCGAAAAGCGATGGGGTCGTCTCATACGTTTCAGCATCTGAAATAAGGATAGAAGCCGACGGCGGCGCCAAGGGGAAGAAAAAGGTCGAAGATGTCTATTATCTCGGGAAGAACATAAGGACCAATGCGGAGACATGCTTCAATCAGAGGCCGATAGTAAGCAAGGGCGATGCGGTGAAAGCCGGTGATGTGATAGCCGACGGTCCCGCATGCGACAATGGCGAACTCGCTTTGGGAAGAAACATTCTCGTCGGGTTCGTTCCATGGAACGGCTACAACTACGAGGATGCGGTCCTAATCAGCGAGCGCGTTGTGAAAGAGGATCTTTTCACATCCATACATATCAGCGAGCATTCGGTGAACGTCCGAGAAACCAAGCAGGGGATCGAATCGCTCACTAGGGATTTGCCGAATGTGAGCAGTGAGGCCGTACGCAATCTCGATTCAGAAGGGATTATCAGAATAGGAACCAAGGTGAAATCCGGCGATATTCTAGTTGGAAAGGTGACGCCGAAAAGCGAAGGCGATAATTCTCCTGAAGTCAAATTGCTGAATGCGGTTTTCGGAGACAAGTCGAAGGAGACGAGGAATTCATCCTTGAAGATGCCTCACGGTTCCGAGGGCGTCGTGATACGCGTGGATAAGCTGTCAAGGAAGAACGGAGACGACCTTGGCATCGGCACCGAAGAGGTCGTGAAGGTTCAGGTAGCCAACAAAAGGAAGCTCATGCCTGGAGACAAGATGGCCGGACGTCATGGAAACAAGGGCGTCGTGTCCAGAATCCTTCCTGTCGAGGACATGCCGTTCATGGAGGATGGAACTCCGCTTGATGTATGTCTTAACCCGCTTGGCGTTCCGTCAAGAATGAATATAGGCCAGCTTATGGAGACGGAGTTGGGGTGGGCGGCTGTTGAACTCGACAAGTGGTTCAGCACGCCTGTTTTCCAAAGCGCCAGCATGGATCAGATTCAAGAGCAGATGAGATTGGCAGGTCTTTCCGAAACCTCTAAGGTACCGCTCTACGATGGCAGGACGGGGGAGAAATTCGTCAACGACGTATTTTGCGGATACATATATTATCTCAAGCTGAATCATCTTGTTGAAGACAAGGTTCATGCCAGAAGCACGGGTCCGTATTCTATGGTTACGCAGCAGCCTCTTGGCGGAAGGGCAAAATTCGGGGGACAGCGTTTCGGAGAGATGGAGGTTTGGGCGCTTGAGGCTTACGGCGCTGCAAATACGCTTGAAGAGATTCTGACCATCAAATCCGATGATATGAACGGCAGGATGAGGGCTTATGACAATATCGTCAAGGGCGAACTTGCGGTTTGCCAAGGTTCCACCGAAGCCTTCAAGGTTCTTGTTCAGGAAGTTCGAGGGCTGTGCCTCGATATGCAGGCTTATGATAGCAAGGGGCGGCAGATTCCGCTTACCGAAAAAGATGAAGAGTCCTTGAATCGCAAAAAAGACGAAGGGCTTTTGAATCGCAAGGGATGATGCGGCATCAGGAGGTTTCGGATGAAGGAAGTTAGCGATTATAGCAGCATTAGGATAAAATTGGCGTCTCCGGATCTTATCAAGTCGTGGTCTTATGGCGAAGTCAAGAAAGCCGAGACTATGAATTACAGGAATCTCAGGCCTGAAAGGGACGGGTTGTTTTGCGAAAGGATTTTCGGAACCACGAAGGAATGGGAATGCTATTGCGGCAAATTCAAGACGATAAGATATAAGGGCGTCAAGTGCGAAAGATGCGGGGTGGAAGTCACTTCCGCTAAGGTTAGAAGAGAGCGGATGGGCCATATCAACCTGGCTGCGCCGGTTTCGCATATATGGTTTTACAGGACGAATCCTTCCAGGATATCCATGCTTCTCGGAATAACTAAGAACGATTTGCATTCGGTTTTGTATTATCAGAATTACATAGTGCTTGATCCCGGCGACACCGATCTCAGGAAATGCCAGATACTGACGGAATCCGATTATAGCGATTTTCAAAGCAGGTTCGGCGAAGGCTCTTTCAGAGCAGATATGGGTGCTGAAGCGATACGCGAGCTGCTTGAGAAGATAAACCTCGACGACCTTGCCAAGGAGATACGCGACGAAATCCAGAGGACGAAGAAGGAATACAAGAGCGACAGCAACAAGCGCAAGCAGATTCTGAGGAGACTTGAAATCGTTGAAAATCTGAAAAGCGGCGGCAACAGGCCCGAATGGATGATTCTCACGGTTCTTCCCGTTATTCCTCCCGACCTCCGACCGATGCTCGAGATGGAAGGCGGAAGATATGGTTCGACGGATATCAACGACTTGTATCGCAGGGTCATAAACAGAAGCAACAGGCTCAAGAGGCTTATCGATATGATCGCTCCGGACATCATTCTCAAAAACGAGAAGAGGATGCTTCAGGAAGCGGTTGACAACCTGATAGACAATAACGCCAATAAGAGAACGGTGAAAGGTCCTGGCAACAGACCGCTCAAGAGCCTTAGCGACATACTCAAGGGCAAGCAGGGTAGGTTCAGACTGAACCTTCTTGGAAAGAGGGTTGACTTCTCGGGCAGAAGCGTCATTGTCGTAGGCCCTGAATTGAGAATGCACCAATGCGGATTGCCTTCCGTCATGGCTCTCGAGCTTTTCAAGCCTTTCCTGTATAAGAAGCTGGTTCAGGACGAGATGATAGGCAACATGAAGAAAGCCAGGTCTATGGTCGATGAAGGCGACAGCAAGGTCTGGGAATATCTCGATGAGGTTGTTCGCGAGCATCCCGTCCTCCTGAACAGAGCGCCTACGCTTCATAGGCTTTCGATTCAGGCGTTCGAGCCCGTTCTGGTGAGCGGCAAGACGATCAAGCTTCATCCTCTGGTCTGCCATGCGTATAATGCGGACTTCGACGGAGACCAGATGTCTGTTCATGTTCCTTTGACAATAGCTGCTCAGATCGAGTGCTGGACCATGCTTTTGTCAACTAGAAACCTTCTCGATCCTGCCAATGGAAAACCTATTGCCTTCCCCTCGCAGGACATGGTCTTGGGGATTTACTACTTGACCAAGGCTCTTCCCGAAGATCTTGATGCGAATGGTGAGAAAAAGAAGAGGAAATACTACGACAATGTCGCTGAAGTCTATAATGCGGTCGATAACGGCGCAGTTGCCTATCAGGAGGTGATAGATTACAGGATTCCCGAGACGGGAGAGAGGGTCGAAACCACGCCTGGTAGAGTGATATTCAATGATTTTCTTCCGGACGGAATCGAGTTTCAGAACAAGTGTTTCGGCAGCAAGCAGCTGAAGGAGCTGATCGCCGAGACATTGAAGACGAAATCAAACAGCCTTACGGTCAAATTGCTTGATCTCATCAAGGATTGCGGATTCAAATACGCTACGAAATTCGGTGCTACGATATCCATGTCCGACATAGTCATACCTTCCAAGAAGACCGACGTCATATCCGATGCGTCGAAGCGCGAAAGCGAGATAAACGGCCAGTTCAGACGGGGCGTCATATCGAAGGAGGAAAGGTATAACAAGGTAATCGATATTTGGAACAAAGCCAACAACGAACTTTCAACGGACCTGATGGAAGAGCTTAAGAAGGAGAATTCCGGCTTCAATCCGTTGTACATGATGGTTGACTCCGGATCGAGAGGAAGCAAAACCCAGATATCACAGCTCGGCGGAATGCGCGGACTCATGTCGAAGCCGTCCGGAGAAGTCATAGACTTTCCGATCAAATCCAACTTCAAGGAAGGCTTGTCCATAATAGAGTTCTTCATCTCGACCAATGGCGCGAGAAAGGGACTCGCCGATACCGCTCTTAAGACAAGTCGTGCGGGACACCTTACCAGAAGGCTGGTTGATGTTTCGCAGGATGTGGTGATTACGCAGGAAGATTGCGGAACCATAAATGGCGTATATAAGACCGAATACAAGAAGGACGAGAAGGTCATCGAGCCGCTCGCCTCGAGGATTTCGGGATGCTTCTCCCTTGAAGATGTTTATAATCCCGTCACCAACGAGAAGATTGTCGGGGTGAATGAGGAGATAACCGACGAAATAGCTCAGGAGATAGAGGATGTCGGAATAGAGGGGGTGCTTGTCAGAAGCGTTCTGACTTGTGAGAGCCGAAAGGGCCTTTGCAGGAAATGCTACGGCAGGAACCTTGCGAACAACAGGCCCGTTGATATCGGCGAGGCAGTCGGAGTCGTTGCGGCGCAGAGTATCGGTCAGCCGGGAACCCAGCTTACGATGAGAACGTTCCATACCGGAGGAACGGCATCGACATCAACCGAAAACAACAGGATTCTTTTCTCCACGGATGCCATAGTCAATAGAATCGTCGGAAGCATCGTTGAACGCGAAAGCGACGGCATGAAAGTGTTTTCCAGAAAAGGCGGGGTGTTCTATAGCGCCGTTCTTGATCGCATAAAGGCGAAGGAATACATGATCGAGGAAGGTGGCAGGATTCTCAAAGGAATGGCGATAGCCAAGGACGGCGGCAAGCAGATTGTTTCTTCGTTCAATGGATTCGCCCATTTCGAAGGCAGGAATCTTCTGATTCTTCAAAAAGAGCAGAAAATCGAAATAAAGAGCGGAAGCGAGCTTTACGCCAAGGAGGGCGAATGCCTTAAAAGCGGGGATACCCTCGTGACATTCGATCCGTTCTCCGAGCCGATCATCGCGGAAAAATCAGGAAAGGTGGAATACAAGGACATCCATGCCGGCTCGACTCTTACGGAGGAATATGTCGAGGAAAGCGGAGAGATCGTCAAGCATATAAGCGATAAGGTTTATCGCGATGTCGCTCCTGCGATCGTGATCGTCAACGGCAAAGGCAAGGAGATTGATTCCTATCCCTTGCCTAGCGGATCCACGCTTCAGGTCGATGATGGCCAGGAAGTGCATGTCGGCGATATAATCGCAAAGCTGACGAAGAGCAATGTCAAGACCAAGGATATCACAGGCGGTCTTCCTAGGATCGAAGAGCTCGTGGAAGCTCGCCGTCCCACTGACAGCGCCGTTCTCGCGCACATATCCGGAATCGTTCATATCGAAGGCATAGAGAGAAACCAAAGGGTGATTACCGTCGAGGATATGTTCGGAAAGAAATACAAGCATCTCATCCCCCTTTCCAAACATCTTCTCGTGCGCGAGAAAGATAAGGTCGAGGCTGCGGAAAAGCTTTGCGACGGCACTATTGATCCGCATGACATCCTCGAGATATGCGGCGAGAACGTGCTTAGGGAGTTTTTGGTCAACCAGATAAAGGATGTGTATCGAGAGCAGGAGGTTGACATCAACGAGAAGCATTGCGGCATAGTCGTCCGCCAGATGCTCAAGAAGGTCAGGATAATCAAGATCGGGGATACCAATTTCGTTCAGAACCAATTTGTTGACAAGAAGAAGTTCATGGCGGAGAACGAAAGGGTGGAAAGGGAAGGAGGAGTTCCGGCTGTTGCCGCTCCGCTTCTGCAGGGAATCACCAGATCTTCGCTTTCGAATTCCTTTATAGCGGCCGCTTCCTTCCAGGAAACGTCAAAGATGTTGACAGATGCTTCGATTGCTGGTAATATAGATAGGTTAGATGGGTTGAAGGAGAATGTCATCGTCGGTCAGATGATTCCTGCGGGAACGGGAATGAAGTACTACAGGGATGGGCTTGTAATCGATGAGGACGAATTCGACGAAGACGAACTCAACGAAAAGATAAAGAACGCCAAGGAAGAGTCGTTTGACGATGAATTGGCTGATATGGCAAACATCAGCTTTGAGGAAGATGCTGATTTGGATTCGATCCTGGCGGAGGAAATGGACGACGATTCGCAAGGCGATCTTGCGGAGTCGGATTCCGATGAGGACTATTCGTTCGATCCTGACGGGTTCGATGGTGATGATTAGCATCCATGCTGGCTTTGAGGCTGCATATGCGTATGTAGGAATAAGGAGGATTAGATGCCTACGATAAATCAGATGATAAGAATGGGCAGAACCGCATCAAAGTCAAAGACAAAATCTCCGGCTTTGAATGGTTGCCCAGAGAAGAGAGGCGTGTGCACGCGTGTGATGACGCTCACGCCGAAAAAGCCCAATTCGGCTTTGCGCAAAGTGGCGCGTGTCAGACTTTCGAACGGAATGGAAGTGACGGCATACATACCTGGAATCGGTCATACGCTCCAGGAGCACTCGGTTGTACTGATGAGGGGCGGAAGGGTGAAGGATCTTCCGGGCGTGCGTTATCACATAATCAGAGGCACCAGGGATTCGCTTGGCGTCGATAAGAGGAAAAGAAGCAGATCCAAGTATGGTGCTAAAAGGCCCAAGGCTTGATTTTTGAGGTGAGGCGGATATGTCGAGAAAAGGAGCGGCGCCTGTCAGGAAAGTTCTTCCTGATGCGAAATATAATAGCGTTAAGGTGCAGAAGTTTATTAATAGAATGATGCTCAATGGGAAGAAGAGCGTTACGACGGCGATAATGTACGAGGCATTGGATAAAGTCGCGCAGAAGACGAATGAGGACGGGCTTGCGATGTTCGAAAAAGCGATTGCGCAGGTTTCCCCATTGGTTGAGGTCAAAAGCCGAAGGGTCGGCGGCGCCAACTATCAGGTCCCCGTTGAAATTAGAAAGGAAAGAAGCGAGGCTTTGGCGATGAGGTGGATTATCAATGCGGCGAGAGCCAGAAGCGGAAAGAGCATGGCTGATAGTTTGGC
>CAMOXM010000030.1:0-15044 GCA_946629155.1 uncultured Spirochaetaceae bacterium
GTCGGATGCGGTTTTCAGCTCTTCTATGCTGTAGGAATTCGCACCATCGCTCGACCATTTCAGGATTTTTTTGGTTCCTGCCTTTCTCGTATAGACGTTTATCCTTTTCGAAGCCATGAAAGCCGAATAGAATCCGACGCCGAATTGCCCGATCAGGTTCGAAGAACCCGCATCCTTGTCTTTGCTGATTTTTTCGAGAAAGGCCTTGGTTCCCGATTTGGCTATGGTGCCCAAGTTGTTGGAAAGATCCTTTTCGCTCATTCCGATGCCGGTATCCTTTACTGTCAGCGTATTTGCGTTGGCATCGAAGAAGATATCGATTCTGGGCTCCGATTTGATATCCTTGTATTTGTCATCGGATACTTTCAAATAGTTGAGCTTGTCGAGTGCATCCGATGCGTTCGATATTATCTCGCGCAGGAAGATGTCCTTGTTGGAATACATCGAGTGAATTATCAGCTTCAGCAGCTGGTTCACTTCCGTTTGAAATTGATACTCTGCCATTATAGCATATCTCCTTTCTTGCTGCGGTTGGAATTGCCGTTTTCGAGTGTTTTTCGTTATCATAACGAAAAGATAGCTAGCAGGTCCGGAATCTAAGGTTTAGAGACGCTCCAATGTTTAAAAGCGACATGGAAGCGCTATGGAAACGCCTTTGAGATGCTCCGATGGCTGTCCTGTTGCGAAGTGTTCTCGCCGGATTCGGATTCATCCAACCAACACTATTCTCATATTTTAATCATATATTTTATTTTTGGCAAAATTCCACTACATGCAGGTGCGATTCTAAAGTGGTCATAGCTCCGGAGCGTTTGCGATGAAATCGCTCAGTTCGGAATTGTCTGCGAACGAGAATTCCAGTTTCAGCATGCGAAACGATTCCGCGCCTTCGGGTTCGAATTCCTGAGAGGTGATCTCGGCAAGCGCTTTGCTCGTCGGGTCGAATTTGATTCGCATTTCCGCCTTATGCCATCGTACTCCGACCATGCTTTATCGAATTCGTCGTTTTTCTCGGATCGATCCGCACGGCATATTTTGACATCATTGCCGATTGTCATCTTTTAAGTGAGATATGTTCCGCAGAAACCGTATTTCACTGGGTCGTCTTCATCCGTCCACGTGTTGTAATTCGATATTATGCTGAATACGCTCGAGCCGTTGACTTTGAAATCCATTCCGACCGTTTAGCCTTCGCTTGTCGCACTTGCCTTGGGATATGCGGATGCGACCTTGCTTGCAGCAGAGGAGATGTCGCTTTTTTGGATGGTTATGCTGGCGGATCCGTTTGCGTTTTCATCGCAGGAAATCGAAGCCGTTGCGAAAATCAGGAATGCTGCGAATGCTGCGAATGTTGTGAATAATGTTCGGAATCTGAGGTTTTTGGAAGTGCCCTTGGGCATATTGCGTCGGAATGGCTTCATGGTTTGTTCTCCTCGGATGCATTGCATCCCTGCTTAATTATCATGACGGCGGCGTTATTCGCAAAACGCTCCATTGCATTTAAAGCATCAATGCTTATAATCTTAAGCATGCCAGAAAATGACAAGAGCGTGCTTTACGGACGGGATGTGCATTGCAGGGTATGTCCAGCGGAAGATGATGACGCCCCGATCGAATTCAAAGGAATAAGCTTTCCGGATTTTGCAGGGGAGCGCATTGTCAAGGATGGCGATCCTCAGGTCAAGTCGCACAATATCGAGCAGATTCTTTTCCCCGAATATGATGATTATGGAACAATCGGGATTTCGGATTTTTTATACAGGACATTTAAAATAGAACCGCTGGACGACGACTTTTTCCTATATGAGAACGCGGTCGGTGAGGATTCCGATTCATTTCCCATCGTTTCCGTATTCCATTACGATTACACCGAGTTGGACTTTCTCGTCCGATCCGCCAAAATCGAAGCATCGCCGGTTTGCCGAGGACGCAAGGCGGGCAAGCCTTTTTCGTTCAGCAGGGAGATAGGCAGGAGGATGATTTCCTACGAAGGCGCCGAGGAAGTTTTCAAATCCTTTACGATACCGCAGAGAAACGAATGCGCCTCGTATGTAGGGGTGGTCAAGGTTTCGTTGGATTCCTCCGGTTTCTATTTTCTGCGCGTCGAGACGGATTATTGCGAATTTCTTCAAAATCAAATCAGGAAGTTTTTCAGAATCGAGAATGTCGTGGCGATGAGATATGAAAACGCGACGTATGCTCCCGGTCGCGAGGTCAGAAACCCGAAGAGAATAGGCAGGAAGTTCTTTTTCTCCGTTCTCAGGGCTTGCATCGTTGCTCTCAAGGCTTGCATGAAATACGAACGAACGATCGTATTCGAATTCATTCCTGTTTGCCAGATCCCTCAAGTTGATGTCCGAAGGATTTCCAAAATCAGAAGAACCGTCAAAGGCGGCGAAGGCGAAGAAGCCGGACCTGAAAGCGATGTGCGCGCAAGCATCGAGCCGGCAGATGCCGAACAGGAAAAAGGTTTTGACATGGAGGTTTCGGAGGAATGCTCCGTGCTGGTTCGCTCGTGCGTTCGAAACATATTCCGCAAGGAGCTGATATTCAACATAATAAGCGCCGTCCTGCCGGTGTATCCTCTTGCGTATTTAAGAATCGACATAACGATTGACGGCGTCGATCGCTCGTATTCGCTTGATCCCGGCGAAGACATTTATTTCAAGCTTTTGACGGAGTCCATGGCTTACCAGAACATGATAGCCGAAAAGGCAGGGTATGATTATGTCATGTCAGGCCTTTTGAGCGAGAATTGGATTTTCAATTCGGAGAAAATGAGGATTTCCGAAAGCAGCGTGGAGAAGCTTGAGGCTCTCATGAACGATTGCCATTTTCAATACAAGAGATTGGTTTATCATAGCGGCACGAAGCAGATAGGAGAGCTTTCCGCGGCGAGAAGGCTGACACGCCGGATAGCCTGTGCTATTTCATGCTCCAAACAGGGCGCTTTGGACAGCAATGCCATTCCGTCCTTCGATCAGGTTTGCAAAATACAGAGGAAGGGCGGGTTGTATAGCATGAGAGGATTGACTTTGTTCATAGCCGAATACAATCCGTATCACAAGCGCATTTTCAGGATAAGCATGGTCGTCACGGTGAACGAAAAAGCCGACGAGACGGCGGAAAGAATGAAGCTTTTGGGGGCTATGAGGGACTCGATGCAGAAATTCGATATCGAAGCAGATGACGATTTCGAGTACAAGAAAACCGAAATACGTTTCTTGAAATCCGATCAGACATTCAGTTCGAGGTCTGTTTTGAATTCTTTCATTTCATATATCAGGGAGCTGATGGACAATGAAGATCAACTGCATTATTGACGATGTGAACATATCCGCGGACATATACACCCACATGTCGCTTCTGGATTTCATAAGACAGAGGAAAATCGGCAGCGAGGGCTTGTATTGCAAATGCTCGGACAAGAAGTGCATGAACTGCCTGTGCTTCATGGAAGACGCCTTTAAGCTGTCCGGCGCTCGCGAATTGCTTCCGTCATGCCTGATGCCCGCATACAAGGCTAACGGGAAGAAGGTCACGACGGCCGATTACTTTCTCGGCTTTGAGGAGGCCAGCGACGTTTTCGATGCTTACGAGCTTTTGAAGCTGAAGCCGTGCCATGATTGCTTTGCCTCTAAGACCATGATATTGTCATATATCATAGGCGAATACCTGGAATACGAGACCAGATACGGCGGGATAATGGACGCCAGATTCGCAGAGGAGAAAACGCGTATTATAGCATCTAACATGAATCTTTCGTCATGTTTCTGCCTTTCGATGAAAAACGTAAGCGCAATAGTGGATACGGGCATTAAAATAAGGAGAAACAGAGTTGTATAACGCAGGAAGATCCCCGTTTGTATTGAGGCCGAAGAAGGTGTCCGACATAGACGAAATGTTTTTCGGGCATAGGAAATCGGTTTTGGTTTCCGCCGGTACGCATGTCATGCGCAGGCAATCGCGATATCCGGATTTTTTTGCTCTTAACATAGTCGATCTGATGGGAGGGCCTAACCCCAGATTCCTCATGGGCTTTAACAAGAAGATGGATTTTTTCGAGATTGAGTCCAATGTCAGGCTGAGCGCTTTGCTTGATGAGCCGTCCATGCCGGAACTCGTGCGCATCTCATTGGAGAAGAATATTCCATATTCCATCGTCCGTTGCGCAAGCGTCGGCGGGACCATATATCCTGATGGCGTCATTTATGATTTGTCCGTTGCTCTCATAGCTTTGTCCGCAAGCGTCCTTGTGCATAGGGCGGATAGGGAAAGGCTGATCAGCGAGCATATTCTTCTCGAGAAGCTGTGCGGCAGGCTTGCTGACGACACCGATTCGGACGATTCAGATGCTTCCGGCGTTTCGGATAATGCCTTGGAATCGGATGGCATCAGCAGGAAGGCATTCATTGAGAAGCTTTTCATCCCAAGAAACGATTCGAGTAAGTCGTGCAGCTTTTTCAAAACGCATAAGAATTCGTTTTTTTCGCCTGAAAAGGCAATCGTTCTCGCAGGGAATTACATGAAATACGAAAATGCCGACCAAGTCGCCAAAGTCAGTATGGCGGTCTGCTATGCGAACAAGGGATGCTATATGTTTCATGATACCATGCAGATAATGAATAACAACGGTTCGCAATACGTTCTGTCGCAAGGCGTGAAGAAGATGAGATCCGTATTCGTGTCCGAACTATCCAAGTTTTTCGGCGACGATGACAGGAACCGCCATGCGCAGCTCCTTTTCGATGATGTCCTCGAAGAAATACTCGTGAAGGTGTTCTAGTCGCAATGGAGACTTTTCCCGGCCAGTGCGATTTTGGATGCGCCCAAGAAAAAATCGAATTTCCAATCGTGTTCGGGGGGACTTTTTCGCCTCCTCATAAGGGGCACTTGCATGTTCTGCATTCGTGCCGCGAGCTTTTTCCGTCTTCGCGAATATTGGTGGTTCCGTCGTATCATACTCCGTTCAAAAGCATTTCGGAAATGATGCCGTTTCAAGAGCGCATGAGATTGCTGGAGCTTGCCATGGAGGATTACAAGGACATTTATCCTGACGACAACATGCAAGGCATTGATGTAAGCGACATCGAGAAAAACGCCGGAAAGCAGATTGCCACCTATCAGCTTCTTGAAATGCTGCGCCGGCGCATCGATCCGGATGGCAGTTGCGGCAATGAATTCAAGTTCGGCTTTGCTATCGGAGATGACATATTGGAGAAATTGGACAAGTGGGCGAATCCCGATTATCTTAGGAAGCATGTCCGGTTCATCGTGTTCCGACGAATCCTCGCCGAAGCTTCGCATTTAGCTGAAATGCGCAGCCGCTTGGCGCAAGAGGGCTTTGATGCGTATTATGCGGATAACGATATTATGGAGGCGTCAAGCACAAGCATCAGTCAGCGAGCATTGACGAACGGCAGGTTTTCGGAAATTACCTCGAGTCCTGATGATGACATGCTGACGCCGCGCGTCAGGGGTGAGCTCTCGAAAATGCGGGATTGGCTTTAATTTGGAAAATCGGTATAATCCCATCCGTTTGCTATTTGGTTGCGGAGTGGTGTTTGAAAAGGCATTTTGTTTTATTCGCATTGCTGCTTGCTGTTCTGTTTTCTTCGTGCAATACCCAATCCGATGGGGTGGGCGTGCCTTTTCGTCAAGACGATGCGCAAGACGGCATATTGTCGCTTTCCTCGCTTCCGAAGTCGATGCTTATGCCTTCAGGCGTTTATAAGTATTCGGAAATAGCATACTCGGATTATGCCGGAGCAGATGGTTCCACCACATTCAACCTCTATTTGCCGAAACCTGCCGATGAAATCGCCCAAGACATGCCCTGCGTCGTTTATGTCCGCAGCGGTTCATGGAATAGCGGAAATGCGGATGAGTATGACAGGTTCTTTGAACATGGCAATGAGAAATACGCGGATAGCTATGTCAGAAAATACGGCATTCCGATTGTGTCTGTCAATTACAGTCTTTTCTTCGACAACGGGAATAGGATTTCAGATCAGGTCAAAGATATTGAGACGCTGTTCAAATTCATAAGGAAAAACGCGTCGGTTCTTCATATAGACCCTTCTTTCGCGGTTTTAGACGGCTATGGCGCAGGTGCGAATCTTGAGCTTTTGTATGTTTTGGATGATGCGTATGAAAAGCCGATCGAGATTAAGGCGCTGATAGGCAGGGCGGGCCCTGCCGATATGTCTTGCAATGAATACGTAAGGTTCTTCAGCGACATGATTACGAATGGCAGTTATGATGTCAAGACAACTGTTGATGTGGGTTCTTACTACCATGGAAGTTAATGTCATCGCGGAAATGAAGTCATCGGACAAAGGCGGCGAGGCATTGCTGATGACCATGCTTTCGAGCGCAACCGGCGAGAATTATTCTCTTGAGCAGCTGAAGCGCTTTTCGCAATCTGGTCTGGATAGCGATTCGACTCCCCAATGTCTGAAGGACATTTCTCTCGCATATCATGCGAAAAAGCATGATTTCGCAAAACAGCCGTATATAGTCATAGCGTATGGCGATGATGTCGATCTGAGTATAAGCGCGAAAGCGAGCATCGGAGGCGGAGTGGAGGTGCTGACAAATCTCAAGGGAGATCCCCTCGCATCGCGCATCGCTGGCGAAAATTAAAGTCAAAGGCTCCGCCAATACGGCTCTCGACAAGATAAGGGAAAAGCGTTATTTCGCAGGACTTGAGAAGTATGAGGGCAACACTCTCCTGATATGTATCAGCTACGACAAGAAGACCAAGAAGCACGAGTGCAGAGTTGAGAAGGCGTAGGGGACGCTTCTAAAAACCTCAGAGCCCGATTTCGCCCGATGCCTTTCGGGTCTGAAAAACGCCGCCAAAGGCATACTAATACATCAAACCTCAAAACATCCAAATAATCACGATGGCGGCGTCCTTCCATGCTATGATGCATGGAATGGGCATGGCTTGACAGCCATGCCGAAAACAATACATTGCTTTCGAGGTGAAGTTATGAATTCGACGCAGTTGGAACAAGGCGTTCGGTGGTTTTTGGAAAGATGGGCGGATGACGAAAACGGCCGTTTAAGATCGTTCGATCATTGCTATAGATTCTTTCATGCTTTATAAGGATTACAGGTTCCTTTACGGTATAGTGAGAATATTGGCGGAAAAGTCAGTTGAATTATCGAATGCTGATACGGAATACGGCATCGTTCTATCATTCACTCCGATTTTGCATGCACCTTATCGTTTTGCCTGCCTAGACTCTGGCTACCTTGCTTGCTCCGGCAGGCTAAGCGTCTTGCTTATGAGCATCCTGCATTCGGTTCCCGGCGGAATGGTTATGGTGGGCTGGCGATTGATGGTTTTCTGCATCAGCTCCACGGCAGGAGTCGTTACAGAGTCGGTTATGGTGTTCAGGACTACATCCGCGGTCTTGTCGCCGATGAAATCGGATAGCCCCAAGCTGGCGATGTCGATCATGCTGGACAGCAGCGATGTTCCGACAATCTGTCCGAAGTGGTTGTTAACGCTTCCTTCGTATCCCGAATGCCCCATGTTGTCGGTTCCTTGAAAGCCTGGGAGCGACATCACCAATCCGTCGCTTCTGACAAGCGTCGTCCATGCGATCAGAATCCTTTGCTGTCCGTATGTGATTCGGCTGTCGTAGGTTGCTATCAATTTCGTTCCTTTGGCGATCAGCAGCTTGCTCCTGGTCAAAGTGTCGTATATGTTCACGTTGGTTTGGGCTATCACCTCCCCCGGAAGGTCGCTGTTGATGCCGGTTATCAATGTTATCGGCACTATGGTTCCGGGAGCGATGTCGCTCGTAGAGAGCAGATGGCTTTCATTGCTGGAATTTGCGAATTCCTTAAGGAATTTTCCTTTTTCCTCTTGGGAGTTCTGCTTCTCGTATTCGTTCTGCATCAGGCTCGCAGACAGAAAATCCGTGTCGAGAGATATGTAGTCGTCCGTCAGTTCCGATGGAGTATCGGCAGCATTTCGGGTGCTGCTGTCCAGCTTGTTTCCGTTCATGCCGGAATGTAATTGAAGTTTTACAAGGCTGGTCGCTTTCGGATTCGATTCCGTCGCGCTGTTTCCGTTTTGATATGGTACGGTTGCGCCATCTGAATTTTGCGGTTCGATGCCTTGGCTTTTTGTTTGATCTTCATTTGCAGTTTCTACAGCAGTTCCCCCTGCGGATCGCGACGCCCCGAGTATGAGTTTTTCCGATGCTCTTGTCTTTTCGCTCGTGCTGGTGGAATCGGGTGCTTTGCCGTTTTTGCTGCTGTTGCCGTTTTCGCTGATTTTCGATGGCGATAGGGCGTTTGAATTATAGCTGATGGCGTTTTCCACTTGAGGATTGGCAAGCATGAAACCATCGGATATCTCTGTCAGGGAATCGTTCAGGAAATGCCTGTCTTCGCTTGAGATGTCTTTGCTCTCGCTTCCATCTTGGCTGATGCTTGTTATAACGCCATCGCTATCTATTCGGAAGTTTTTGTTCTCATCGCTTGTGATTATTATGTTTCCGTAATCGTCGATGTAGAATGAGGCCTTGCTTTTCTGCAAGTAATTGAGCATTCTCCTCCGGTTCAGGAGATTGTCCGGCGCTGGCTGGAGGACAGGGGATTCATCTGCCGGAACCTTGGTTTTCCCGTTTGCTATCACTTTTCTTACGGATAATATCAGGACGGTAGCGAATGCGATGGATGTAATTGCGATGAATATTTTTATCTTCCTGACGTCTATCATTTGCATTTCATTTTCTCCTAAAAGGATGATGTCTCATTCAGCTCTTTTATTTCCCTGAGGTATCGTCTGCCGTTTTTGTCGAAATCGAGGTGCAGCGCTACATCCACGCTGTCTGCAATGATTTTGATTCCATCAGTCGCTGTAGCTTCGATAAGCAGATCCTCAAGCCGTCTGATGACATGCGATGATGATGTCGCATGTATTGTGAACATGCCTCCAGAATGGCCGGTTCTGAATGCTTTGAGCAATTCCATGGCGCTTTGCCCGTCTCTGGTTTCACCGTACAATATCCTGTCGGGATTCATGCGAAGGGCGGATTTCACTGCGTCGCGCCCCGAAAACACATCTTTTTTGGCGATGATGCTCACGACATTGGGATGTCTGATGCTTATCTCTCTCGTTTCGTCCTCGATAGTTATTATCCTCTCGTTTGCGGGTATTTCATTCGCCAATGCGCAAAGCAAAGTGGTCTTGCCGCTGCCGGTCTGACCCGAAATCGCGATGTTCTTTCTTTCGATCGCAAAACGCCTGATGACGCGGGCTTGGTTTTCATCGAGCATTCCTTTTCGGACAAGAGAGGTTAGTGAATGAAAGTCGGAATTCGGAATCCTGATGGAGATGGAAATCCTATCGACAACAGGCGGTGTCAATATTTCCGCTCTATATCCGGATACGGGCAGGATGCATGAAATGCATGGAGAGTTTTCGTTCAGGTTCTGATTCGAGCAGCTGGCAAGCACGCATGCTATTCGTCGAAGCGTCTTCTCATTTGCGCTTACGATTGCTTTTCCGGACATTCCGCTGCTTGTAGCATAGTGGCAAGTTCCGTCCGGATTGAGCATTATGTCGGTGGAATCCGAAGGCATGTCCTTGAATAAACCGAGCAATTCATTTTCGCATTCTTCGAATATATCGCCCGAAGCTTTTGGAAACGCTTTTCGATAATCTCTATTCCCGACCATCTCTAAGCCTCTGCAGTTGTTCGAATGCGGGTTTGTTGAATTCGTTGTTTTGGGTCATGAATCCGTTCTTCTCCATTTTCACGAGCTTTTCGATTTTTGCATCTCGTATCGCTCGATCCTTAATCATGCTTTCGGTGATGTTTTCCACGCCCTCGTTCATCAATTCTGTTTTGGCTGCCTCCATTCTTCCCGGAGTGGCTCTGACTGTCACCTCGCCGTATCTTGCTCCGTTCGACTGCTTTGCATTGTCGTTCGCTATTCTCTCAGACGTTTCCGGAACGTTTTTGTTCTGCGCCGAATGCTGTTTTGCATCTGCGCCTGATGATGCTTTTCCTGCTTTGCCAGATGCATTAGGATTGGAAGCATTGCCCGACGGGGTTGGCATTCCGCCGGTAGGGGAATACGGTTGCGGCATTCTTTTGCCATCGTTTTTCTTGTTTCCCAAAATCGCAGGCAGGGCGGCGCCAAGCGCAGCTATGCCGCCTCCGATTGCGCCGGAAATCAATGAGCTGCCTGTTTTCTCGGTTTCGCCGTTCACGGCGTTTATCATGGCATTCGGCGCTTTTAGGATCAGAAAGAAGATCACCAATGTCATGAATATGCAGAAAATCACGGTGTTCGATGTGGAGGTTATCGAACCCTCCAGCTTTTCGACCGATTTCAACACTATGTTGGTAGCCATGTTCGCTATGAAGATTCCAGCGAAGAGCTTCATGCCTTGGAGAACCAGCGAGCGCATTATTTTCCTTATGCTCGAGATATTGAGTTCAGACAGCGTGCATACTGGAATCACTATGTATGCGGAAAGCAGGATTACGAACATTTCGGCATACCAGAATATTATCATCATCATTATGTACAAAAACGGCAACGAGATGATGAGCTCGCCTATGTTGACCGTCAGGTGGGGTATTAGCGTCGGAAGCGTGTATCCTCCTATGCGAACCTTTTCGATGCTGAGTATGTTTTTGCAAAAGGCAAGGGAGTCCAGCACATCGCTCGGCATGTATTCGAATATTTTCGAGGAAGTCGGATCTGCTCGCCTATATGCGGAGGATACGGCGTTTCCCATTGATGCGAACAAGTTTATCACGGCTCTTCCCATCAGCGGCATGACAGACAGGAAAGCCAGCGTGAAGACGAACACGATCAATTTCGAGACGGCGCGCTGGAAAACGCCTCCATTGCCCGATAGGAAGCTTTTTATTCCAAGTATCAAGCATTCGATGCATAGCAGAACCGCCAGCAATCTGCCGAGAAACGAATTGGAGCCGATAGGCAGAAAGGAAAGGTTCTTGTCGAGGAAATCCGCAGCGAAGCCTCTGCTTCCGCTTCTCGATATGAGTCCGGCTATGCTCGGCGACAGGCTCTCGTATATGCTTGTCAGAACATTGTCCGAGATGGCTCCGACTAACGTGAGAAAAGCGGAATTGCTTTCGCTTTCGGTCAGCGTTCCGTCGTTCAGCAGTTCCTCGAGCATTTGCGAAGCTTTTCTCTCGTTTTCCATTTTCGTCTTGTTGCTATCGCCTGTCAGAATGGACAATGGCGAGGAATATGCTGCGGTCGGAAGGAGAAGCAGCGATGCGACGAGCACGATGAATATCAGGGCGATCGGCAAACCTGGATTCTGAAGTTTTCGGAGGTTTCCTCTATGCATTGTTCATGAGCCTCTTTCTGATGGAATCCGGAGTGGTGAGGTATTCGAGCTGGCTTTGCATGTCGAAGTCAACTATGACGGCTGTGCCTTCCTGCAGGACAATGGGGTGAAAATCGGGGAGCGATGGCAGGATTTCGAGCAGATGTTCGCTCAATCCTATTTTGCGGTAGTTGTCCGCTTCGACTTTGTTCAACGCGCTTGCATCCTTGAATAGAATTCTTGTTTGCGAATTGCTCATGATGGTTTCGCAAATATGGGTGCCGACTATGTCTTGGAGGTTGGTGATGGAAAATACGACATCTGCGTTCTTTTTCCTAAGAGTTTTCATCCATTCCTCGAAGAAGGAAGCGAACAATTCGTTTTTCAGGACTTTCCAGCCTTCGTCTATTATGAGAAGAGTGGGCGAGGATTCGTTGAAGGCCCTTTCGAGCCTTGAGAGCAGATATACGAAAAAAGGCGCGGAGACATTTTTCTGAGATACGCCGTTTTGAAGGATTTTGTTAGTTTCTATCATCGTCAGCCGCCCGATTTTCTTCAGGCTGTCGCAGTCGCTGTCGAAAAGCGATTCGTATTCGCCGCCTGCGATATAAGGCGAAAGCGCGCTGAGAAGCGCGCTGGATTTGTTGCGTCCTCTTATGACGTGATATAGCATCGTAAGTGTCTCTTTTCCGTTTTCCAGGAGATGCAGCGCATTTGCGCATTCCTCTCGCTGTATTGCGGTGAAGGGGATTTCCTGCGAAAAGCAAATCGACCTTATGAACTCCAGACAGCCGGACATGTTGCTCCCGGCGTTTTCCAAGGGTTG
Source organism: uncultured Spirochaetaceae bacterium (assembly GCA_946629155.1). GTDB lineage: Bacteria > Spirochaetota > Spirochaetia > Sphaerochaetales > Sphaerochaetaceae > UBA9848. The sequence goes on from CAMOXM010000030.1 coordinate 12,168, forward strand.
GAATTTCGTGGTGTCGGCGAGCGGGTAATGAAAATCTCCGCCGTTTTCGCTTACCATTCTGTATGAAGACAGATCTCTGTCAATTATGATCACGCGCGATTGGGGGTATTTGAGCCATTGCGCGGCTAAAAGCGAAATCAGGGCCGATTTGCCGCTTCCGGTAGGACCTGTTATGAAAGTATGGCCTTTTCGACCTTCGCTTCCAGAAAGCGAGAAATGATAGACGCTGCCATCCGTGTTTCTGGCGTATATGAACGGAACGTCGCTTTTTGTCCTTTCCTTTAGCAAGGCGGAGTGCGGGCTTCCTTGCGATAGGGCGGTAAGATGCAGCATGTCGGCGAAGTTTTCGCTCAAGATAAAGAACGGATCGTACATCCTTTTGGCGCCTGCGATCATGGACAGGAAGCACAAGCTGTTGCCTATTCTCTCGCTTTTAAGCAGCAATCCTTGCTTCTGAAACGCTTTTTTCATGGCGGATATTCTGTTTTCCAGGTTATCCTCGCTGCTGTCGGCAAGACATATCGAAACCTGGCAAAGGCCTGATGTCCATCCTTTTTCGCTCATGGCAAACAGAGCTTCATCGCATTGCTTCTTTCCGACCAATGCGGAGCGGCTGAAATCATCGGATACATCTTCTTTCGCGATGTCGCTTCTTATGTATTTCATCACTGAAAAGAGAGAGTTCTTATATGCTTTCTTCTTGTGCTCGACGATTTTTTCGGATTCGGTCTTGTCGTAGCATTTGTATTTCACGACCATTCTGAATTCGCTATCTGTGTGAGCGCAGAAGCCGAACAAATCGGGCTGGGTGCAGGAAGGCAGGGCGGTTACCGTCAGGCAAGACACGTATTTTCTTTCTCGTGCGCCGATAGCAAGCGGCACGTTTCTCAAATCGTATTCTTCGCAAATCAGGCAATCCGAAACGGTCGCACGGCTTTTTGCGAATTTGATTTCGACTTCATTCAGATCCAAGGAGTATTTGAGAAAGCGCAGCAGTTTCTCGTACTTCAGGGCAAGGCAGGTGCAATCGGCATTGGCGAGAGCTATCGACAGCGACTGCATTGTTCGGCAGAACTCTTCGAAGTCCTCGTGCGTCACCACAGCGGATGGACTCGCGTTTCGCTTCACGATTGTCATGTAGAGGTCGTTAGAGTAGCAATTGTATCCGCCGAATGATTCTTTCCTGCGCCTTTCTATCTCCCTTGCGCTTCCGGTCATGCTGTTTTCGCAGGATGCGTATTCGAAGTTTTTCCTCATCCTTCGCCATTCGAAGTTGATTTCATATCCGGCTCTTAATGTCGGGATGAAGGAGGAGAGCGCGTTTCTTCTTCGTATTGCCGTATCGTAGAGGAGGTATATGTCGTTGGCTTCGAGCTTTATGCATGCCATGAGGCTGCCGTCTGATTGCTGAAGCACGCTGCCTTGGAATTCCCGTCCGGCAACCGATAGGGATGCAAGCTCCTTGTCGTCGAGAATTTCGTTATAGCATATTTCGTTTTTTATTATCTCATGGCAGGATCGCATGTTCTTCTCCGGGAAGTTTCATGATGAGCTTGATTATTTCCACCCATTCCCTTTCCCGCATGTTCAGCATAGCTATCGTCAGGTGGAGGGCGAGCATGAAGGCGACAATCCAATAAGCGTGGATGACGAAAAGGGCGAACCCGATGCAGACCGCTTCGAGCGACACGAATTTGTTTGAAACGCCGAGGACGGCCTTGTCGCGGCAAAGCTTGTCGTAAAACGGAGTGAGATACTCATGCATGGAACGCCCCCAATGCTTCGAATGTAAACGAAATGCTGTTGGGCAGAATGAATCCGCTGATCGCTGATGCCCCGCCTATGAAGATTCCGCCGACTGCTACTTTTCCAACGGTTTTTTTTACGGATTCCGGTATGTTGTCGCTGAAAAAGATGACGATTCCTTGCGCGATGAGTGCCAGAACTAATATTATGGTTCCTGCATATCTCAAAATATTTTGTATTTCCTTGAGCGGCGAGAAGATTTCATCGTATCCGCTTGCCGCATGCGCTTGAAGCGAAAGCAGCGACATCGATGACGCAAGCAATATGCGCTTGATTTTGCCTCGAAGATGCTTTTTGTTCTTCGAAATGCTATTGTTCATAAGCAATTCCTCCTTATAGCTTTTCCATGTTCTTGATGCTTTTGCTTAGTTTTTTGGTGCTATTGATTCCTTTGTCTATCTTATCGATTATGTCTTGCCATCTTGTTTCCTCCTCTTTGAGTTCGTGATCGGTGTCGTTCATTTCTCCTTTTGCGGATTTGGACAATTCCATCAGCTGATCTACGGTGCGGCTCAACGACATGTATTGCTCGCTTAGTCCGGAAAGGCTTTCGAGGGCTGTCATGCTTTGCGAGTTTTCGTCTCTGGCTTTGCCTATGTTCGTCAGGGTTTCGGAAAGCTTTTTCGATAGGCTTTTCAAATTCAAATCCAGTTCGTCCATCGCTTTTTTCGTGCTGTCGCTGTGGTCATTGAGCAAGAGGGTGATGGCGTCTTTGGCATCCTTGGCTATCTGCTTTATCTGTTCCGAGGCCGAAAGGTCGTCGAAATCCCGCTTGCTCGCATATTCCTTGATTCCCTTCACGCTCGGGTCCGTCAGTATCTTTATGATTTCAAGCGTGGCTTTTTTGCTTTTAATTTCCGCTTCTTCGCGTTTTTTGCTGCAATAGTCGATTATGCTCTCTATGTTTTTGCTTGTATCGTTAGCTATCGATATCATCCCTGAAATGGAGTTGAGCATCATGTTGAAGTCGCCGGAGCTCAGTCCTTTCGAGATTGTTTCTATCTTGCTTATGTATTGCTTGGTCTGACGGATGGTGGTGTTGTAGAAATCTATGGCTTTCACGAGGCTTTC
>CAMOXM010000031.1:0-14464 GCA_946629155.1 uncultured Spirochaetaceae bacterium
TGGAATCGTTCAGCCTTTCAGCCGCATCGTCTATCCTTCCGTCATTTCGACCTTCCCACAATTTCTTCATTTCGATGACTTTTTCCTGCCCTTGCCGTTCTTCCTATCAAGAAGAGCCTGGACTTTAGTCGGCAAGCCGAAAAGAGCGATGAAACCTGCCGAATCTTTCTGATTGTAATCGCTTTCAGAGAAAGTGGCGAGTTCCGGATCGTAAAGCGAATACTTGCTATCGGTTCCGGCCCAGATCACATTGCCCTTATAGAGCTTGAGCCTTACGCTTCCCGTAACATTCTCTTGCGTCTTATCCACGAAAGCGGAAAGCGCCTGACGCAGCGGAGAGAACCACAAGCCGTCATATACCAACTCGGCGAAACGCACTGCAAGCTTCTCCTTCTCGTGGTTGACGAGCTTATCGAGAACCGCCTTCTCCAAAATCCTATGCGCCTTATAAAGTATCTCGCCGCCCGGAGTCTCGTAAACTCCGCGGCACTTTATGCCGACAAGCCTGTTCTCGACTATATCGACAATGCCTATTCCATTCGCGCCGCCCACCTTATTGAGCTCCAATATGATGTTCTTGGCTGACATCTTCTCGCCATTGAACGCAACCGGCACTCCTTTTTCGAACTCCAAGGTGATATAGGTGGGCTTATCCGGAGCATCTATCGGAGAAACGCCCATCTCGAGAAACCCTTTTTTCTCATATTGGGGCTCGTTCGCTATATCTTCCAAATCCATGCCTTCATGCGAAAGATGCCAAAGGTTCTTATCTTTGGAATAATTCGTCGTCCTATCTATCTTAAGCGGAACATTATGCTTTTCCGCATAGTCGATTTCCTCCTCACGACTCTTTATGCTCCACTCCCTCCAAGGCGCAATCACAGGCATTTCAGGCGCGAAATGCTTTATCGCAAGCTCGAATCTGACCTGATCGTTGCCTTTCCCGGTGCAGCCATGCGCGATGGCATCGACTTTTTCCTTGATTGCAACCTCGGCCAAGGCCTTTGCGATGCAAGGCCTTGCCGTGCTCGTTCCCAAAAGGTAATCCTCGTAGATGGCGCCGGCCTGCATGGTCGGTATGACGTAATTATCAACATAGTCATCGGTCAGATCGAGAACATAGCATTTGGATGCGCCCGTCTTGAGAGCCTTCTCCTCTATCCCTTCAAGTTCGTCATACTGTCCCACATTTCCGCAGACAGCGATGATCTCCGAACCGTAAGTTTCCTTAAGATACGGTATTATTATCGACGTATCCAACCCACCGGAATACGCCAATGCAATCTTCTTTATCTTCTTAGCCATGCAAACTCCTAAAACGCAGACTTGTAATCCGCATCGAACTCCTTGAACAACGCATCGATTGTTCCGTTCTTTCTCAATTCGTCGAGCTGAGCATTAACAGCACCAATAAGCGAATCGGAACCCTTGGCGGCGATGAAAGCATACTCCTCATACGAAAGCAAATCATCCAGCATGACAAGCTTGTCGGAGTGATCCGCATTATAGGACCTCACCATCTGCGCGCCGACGGCATTGTCAATCGCCCAGATATCGACCTTGCCGGTCACGAGCGCAAGCTCAGCCTCCGTATTGCTGGCATATGCCTTGACATCGAGACCGCTTTCCACGCAGAACGTGTCGCTCGTCGTTCCGGACTGAACTGAGATCTTCTTTCCCTTAAGATCCGCAGGCGATTTCACCCTGATTCCTCTGTCGCTCTCGCGAACCACGATCGCAATTCCTGCAAGCGTATAAGGATTAGCGAACAGAATGTTCTTCTTCCTCTCCTCCGTAATCGAAAAACCGCTGACGCCCATATCGTATTTGCCGCTGACAACCCCTGGAATTATCGAATCGAAATCAACACTTTGGATGTTCACCTTCACGCCAATGCTATCGGCGATCTTTTTGAAGAGCTCTATCTCAAGACCCGTGATATTCCTGTTCTCGTCAAGAAATTCGAATGGAGGGAAGTCAGGACTCGTAGCGATTACAATCTCGCCCTTGCTCTTGATCTTGGACAATGAATCCGCACCATTCTTGGCGCATGAAACAAAAGCGACGCCAATAACGGCCGCAAAAAGCATGGCAGCCGCAATTCTTCGTAAAATATTCATATTGCTACCTCATCCGCAGAAGCTTTCAGAGCCTCTGCAGCATATAAATTTTCTTATGATATACCAATGCGTAAGAAAAAGCAAAAAAATCGGAGAAAATCGTAAAGAGATAAACACCAGGGTGATGCAAAACCTGCATCATGCCGAAGCAACGACTTCCTTAACCTCCTTGACGGTCATGCCCGAATACTTGGCGATGTCCTCGACCGGGAAGTCCGGCCTTCAGCATCCTGCCGATGCTCTCAACCTGAATGCTATGCCTGTCTTCCTGCCGCAGCTCTTCGGTAACCGTCATTATCATATCGCCTTCGCCCTCCTCAAATGATATGATCATTTTACACTTTTCGCCCTGTTTGACAACACCTCGTAGCCGCAGACGAACATCACATGATTCTCCCTCATCGAGCCGTAGGCCTCGCCCTTGGATAGGCAGATTGGACTTATATCAAAATCACAGATACTCTATCGGCAAAACAACAACATCATCTTTCAGATACAATTTTTTGTCATATAGGCAAAGAATAGCGCCCATGCCCCTTTTCTTATCCTCGATTTTCTCGAGCGTAGCGAATGCCTTTGTCATGGAGATGGAAGGACTTGCTGATTTCTTGATCTCTATCGGATACAGAACGCCATCCTCTTCTATTATCAAGTCTATTTCGTTTTCCCTCACATCATTGTCCTTCCCCCTGTAATAAAACAAGTTGAATTTGTATTCAAGGCCTTCATTCGAAAACGACTTCATTATCTCATTGATTACGAAGGTTTCAAACAGCGCGCCGGACATCGCGCCATTCATTAGGGTTTCAGGAGTATTCCAACGCGTCAGATAGCAAGCAAGCCCCGTATCCTTAAAATAGATTTTCGGTGTTTTTATCACTCTCTTCAAATGATTCGAATAATATGGTTCGAGAATATAAATCAATCCGGTTTCTTCTAAAATCCTCAGCCAAGCGTCTATCGTCTTCAAACTGACGCCAAGATCGTTCGCAATGTTTGATTTGTTCAAAATCTGACCGGTTCGCGCAGCGATGCAAACCAAAAATCTAGAAAAATCATCCTTGTTCCTTAACGTAATCTCCTCCGCTACGTCCCTTTCTATGTAGGTTCTGACATAGGATGAATAAAAATCCGACCATTCGCGTTCAACAGAGTGAAGTTCAGGATACATACCTTTATGGATGATCTGCCAAAGATTATCATATTTCTTCAAACAACCTTCTCTTTTTTCAATATACTCCGATGACGGAACGAAATGCTTGTTGAAGCTTATATTATTCAGTTCCCTTAACGTCAAAGTCTGCAATTCCAGAATCGAAATCCTGCCGGCAAGCGATTCCTGGGATTTTTTCATTATTTTCATTTGCTGCGAGCCTGTAAAAATGAAATTCCCCCTGCTATCCGTGCTATCACATCGAATCTTGACATACGGGAAAATCTCAGGAACATATTGAACTTCATCTAAAAATGCAGGGTTTGCAAGCCTTTCGACAAACAGCTTCGGATCATCTTTCGCAGCATTTCTTTGTATGACATCATCGAATGAAATCATACTCATATTCGGATAAATCTTTGAAACCAAAGTTGACTTCCCGACTTGCCTTGTTCCGGAAACTAGCAAGCATTTGCTGTTTTTCGCTCTTTTTTCAAGAACTTCTTCCAACAATCTTTTAATATATGACATAAATTTTCCGACTATTTTTAACCTTATAGGTAATTTTAGACGGAAAAAATAAAAAAATCAAAGCAATTAATCCCTGATAACCGAAACCCTCTCAAACAGCGCTCGGGGCATTTTCAGAAAGCTTGCCCCTAAGCTCATCGAAATTGGAAACCTTGCCATAACGTATGCGCATGTCTGACGAAGATGCGTCTAACTTGGCAGACAAGGCGTCAAAGAGCTTTTCGGCGCAGCATATCTTCGACTCCTCGATTTTCCGCAATTGCAAATTGTCCATGCTTCCCTTAGTCTCAGCGATAAAATAAATGTGTCTGACCGGTTGCTGATCTTCATCTACATAAGAATTTTTCGCCAAATAGAAATACACGGCTTTGGACTCTTCCAAAGTAAGCGGGCGCTCTTGACCATCATTTGAAAAACAAACTGTCTTGCCATTGAAAAATCATTGCGATCAATCTTCAAGGGCCTATTGGAAAGGCCTTGCATTATTTCGGATTGCAGCCCCTTGACAAAAGAATCATAAGATTCGTTTGCTATGACGGCAACCTTGTCTATGAAGAAAAGCAACATGGCTTTTATGCCTTTGCAAAATATCTCCTCTTCCTTTTCGAGATGTGAAAGAAATCGCCTCGCATATATGATTTTTAAGGAAAACACGTGGAGGAAAAGCGAAAGCGATGTGGCTAAATCATTGGACAGAGCGCATCAAATGATTTCCAGCCCGCTTTCATACAATAACGAGCAATCCATGCAAAGCGCCATACGTCTGGCATACATATATGCCGATTCGTTCTATACCATCATAAGCGAATGCCCTGCAGGCGACGGCTATGCGGACTTAGCATTCATCCCATACAAACCGAATGTTCCGGCTATGATCATAGAGCTTAAGATAAAAGGAACCGCCAAATCGGCCTTGGAACAAATCAAAGACAAGCGGTATCACGCCGGTTTCGAAAAATGGCAAGGCAACACGCTGCTAGTCGGAATATGCTACGACAAGAAAACGAAAAAGCACGAATGCAAAATAGAAACCGCATGAGATGAATTTTTTGGGAAACCTCTCTATTCCAGTCGCTCTAACTCATTGCCCCATCATCCGCCCTTTGCTCAATTAAAATCCTGCCGGACGACGCATACAGTCCGAAGGCGAGCTGCCCGGTTTCCTCGGATTTCTGCGTGCCTTTGCGCCGCAGGCTATGAGCGGCGATGCGGGCTAGCCTGTCTGGCTGCCCGACGTCGATGCGACGACGCATGCGACGCAAAGGCACGCAGAAATCACATTTCGGGGAGATATGGAATCCCTAACAATCCCATCCCATTCCTAATCGCCGCAAGCACCATTACCAGCAGTCCAAGGCGCTCGGTTTTGGTTTTATCATCAGATTTGAGAATGGGAACATCGTGATAGTATCTTGAAAAGATTTTGCACAAGTTATACAGGTGCGTCACGACTAGGGACGGATCAAATGATTTGGCCGCTTTCTGAACAAAATCCTGATATGACATCAAATACAGAACGAGCATCCTCTCGACAGGAAGCGTCAGGCTATCATATTTCTTCGGTATAATCTTGCTGAAATCGACGCAATCACCTGGCATCTCCTTTCTGAGTATGGATGAAATCCTGGCAGCTGAATATTGGATGTAAGGTCCGGTGTTTCCCGTAAAGGATATGCTTTTTTGCTTATCGAAAATCATATCCTTGCCTGGCGTGAAGGAAAGAAGATAATAATTCAATGCCGCCAAAGCCACATTATGCGCAACGCCTTCCCTCTTTTCTTCGGAAATCTCCTCTGACATGGCCTCCAAAGACAATTTCTCCAAATCAGCCAGAAGATCGTCAGCATCCACAACGGTTCCCTCACGGCTTTTCATCTTGCCATCAGGAAGATTCACCATGCCGTACGAAAGGTGATACAGCTTGCCTGCGAACGGCGCCTTAAGCTTCGCCAAAACGGCGAACAGCGTCTTGAAATGGTCGATTTGCTCGTTGCCGACGACGTAAACGCATTGCGTATAGGGATAATCCTTATATCTTTTCCATGCGGTTCCCAAGTCCTGCGTGAGATATATGGAAGTGCCGTCGCTACGCAGGAGAACCTTCTTCTTGCCGTCTATATCCACCATGATGGCTCCGGTCTCATCCTTGTAGAAAGCGCCTGCTTCGAGCCCTTTCATGACCAGCTCTTTTCCATCCTTGTACAATTCGCTCTCGAAATATGTCTTGTCGAAGGAAATATTAGTGTTCCTATAAGTCTCATTGATGCCGTCGAGCGCCCATTTCCGCGTCAGCTTCCACAATTTCATGACTTCCTCATCGCCGGATTCCCACTTGCGGAGCATTTGCGCGATTTGCTCTTTAGCTTCCTCTTCGTGCTCTTTCTCATAATCATTGTACATCACGTAGCAATCCGCGATGAACTTATCGCTTTTGACATGTTCGGTTTCAGGCGTCTTGCCTTTCATGAACTTCTCATAAGCCAGCATGCTCTTGCATATATGTATGCCGCGATCATTAACCAGATTCACTCTCATCACCTGAGCGCCGGATGCTTTCAGGAGATTCGAAACGCAATTGCCCAACGCATCGTTGCGCATGTGCCCCAAATGCAATGTCTTGTTCGTGTTCGGACATGAAAATTCGACCATTATCTTTTCACCAGCCAAGGTGCTATTCGAAAAAATCGAATTGCCGTCGCTCTTGTATTTCTCAGACAAAGCGCCTAATGCCGAACAATGATCCAGAAATACGTTGACATACCCTCCGGATGCCTCAGACCTATCGAAAAAAAGCGCCTTCATCGTGCTGCCGTTCTTGCCCATGGCAAATGAAAACGCTTTTGCGACCTCAGCGGCGATATTGGCGGGATTCGACTTCATGATTCCTGACATGAAAAAGCATGGAACGGCCAAGTCGCCCTTGGATTCATCAAAAGGCGTATCGATTTTAATAGCATTTTCGATTGTCTTTTTAGTTTTTTCATCGGTCGCTCCTGTCTTCTCGGCTATCCCTGTGAAAACAATGCAAAACAGATTCCTGTATTCTCTCTTCAAATTATCGAAAAACATGACTTGATTCTACACCTTTGAGGGTCAAAATGCAAAGGCGGCTTGCGTCGTAAAAGCAATTCCACCGATAGACGAGAAATCGCGATTGAATGACGGCGAAACCGAAAAAACCACGATGTTTTTAATCGTATCCTCATAATAGACAGCCTTCGAGAGCTCGCTATTGTATTCCCGCGCCACTCGCACGGGGCGGATAATGGAAATCACCCTTGAAACAATCAATTCAGCAACGCCGATCACGATCATAAGGAAAGGAACGATTTTCTCGGTATTGTCCAAATCGAATATGCTCTGATGCTGCTCGCCGGAGAGGTAATAGCCGCCTGTGATCAACCCAGCGCCTACCAAATCGGAAAACAATCCCAAAAGACCCATTCCGATACCCCCATCTATCAGGCTTCCAAGTCCGAAACCGACCAGAGTATTCAAGGCCAGCACATAACCGAACAACTTCTTGTTCCTCTCGAAATACTTGTCCCTTTCAAACGGTAAAAGCTCTTTCGATTCGAAATAGAATTTTCGGAATTCGGGTCTTAGAACGGCAAAAAGCAAAGATTCGTCGTTTTTCGTCCAAATGCCGGTTTTGGTTTCATTCTTGCTTGGCGCCCTTTTTGAACGAATCGTATATCCTTTTCCCGTCAACAGCGCCTCCGCTGTTGGCCAAAAGCATGATGTCTAAAAATCGCTTGTCGAAATCGTCCTGCCTCTCTGACTTAATCCGAATCGCCTGCTCAGACTCATGCATCACGAACATCGATTCGGCGAAGATGGAAAACGCCAGTATTTGAAGGAAGCAAAAAAGAAACAAGCATCTCATTTTCATCGCCACCGTCAAAGCATCACTTTGGATGCGATTGCCAACCCGTTAATCGCGCCTCTGTCATAGTCCATTGTCGGGCAGACGCTGAAAGATACGAAACCATTGATTTCAGAAAAAACGACTCTCTCAATCCCTCGTTCTTGCTGTCGGCATAAGTGAACGGAATTATAAGCTGGGCTATCCTCGATCCCAAAAACACCAGCGAGCCTATCACATCCAAAATCGGAGCATCGTTCGAACTGAAATTATTCCTTATCGCCGCTCCGATTGCTATTAATGCTACGCTCGCCACATCAACGGACATCATGATTATTCCCGTAAAAGTATCGCCTTCTATGAAATTGCCTACGCCGAATCCGATAAAGAAATTAAGGAGGAAAGAAGGAACGGGATCGATTCTTCTCCTATCGTATTCGTCTATAAGAGATATAGTCAGTTCACGCTTCCGAGCGGCTTCGGGCGATAAAAAAGGCTGGGGATAATAGTACATCTGACCAAAGCCCTGCTCATAGCCCGATGAGTATTGCCCATAGTCCTGCGGGTATTGAGCGTAATTTAATTGCGCATTGCCATACGGATATTGGGCATAGCCATGAGAGTATTGACCATAGCTTTGCGGGTATTGGGCATATCCCTGCGGATGCGAAATGCCATTGCCGAACAGCCTATAGCCATTGCAAAAACCATCACAATCAGCCTAACCGTTTTGAAATAATGTGTATTTCTGCTCATATTTGCTCTAATCCTATGAATTAAATACATTTTCATCAATCTTAGCAATATGCCAAAAGCATCTAAGTCAAATCTCATTTTCAGGGCGCTTCTAATATTCGAGCGCTAAGTCTCCATTCTGGGCAATCGTCAATTTCAACGAAACCGCCCCGCATTCAATTCCTGCCAAATTCACATGGCTTTCAACACATGCAGAAAGGGAATGCTCCCTATCAAAGTCATTCAAAGTTTACGCGGTTTGCAAAGCAAACGCAACAAGGCAAGCGCGCAAAGCATCAAGGCGACATAAATGAAAAAATCGCGAAATGGAATCTTGACCGTGAATTTCAGGATATAATAGTCGAGCGACAGAATGCCGCTATCGTTTAAAAAAACAAGCAGTTCCCTAAAAACCAAGCATGACAAAACGCCTGCCGCCAATCCTGTCAGAACGGATGCGAGCGTTATGCATAGCAAGGATAGACTTTCCAACATTCCGATTCTGGTACAGCCCAAAATGCGATATATATTCACCACGCCCTCAGTGCGTCTTTGGAAGTTCTTGATGAATGCGAACACATAGCAGACTGACAGAACCACGAACAAAAGCATTACGAAGCGTATGCTGTCTAACGAACTTGTAATTTGCATCCTTGATTGGCGCGGCATGCTTGCTCTGTCCGCTAAAACGCCGTTGTAGATTTCCCGAACGGCATCCGGGTCGTATCCGTCGTAAACGGATTTACCGAACAGCGCTATCGCCGTTCTTGTCGGAAACAAAAGCTCATAGGATCGACGGTCGGCATATATCTTATCCTGCCCTTTTCCATTTCTGGATGTTGCCTTGTTTATGAGAAACACGGTCTTTTCATCAAAGGCACTCAAGCCCGTGCTATAAATGCCGACGACCTCATACAGCACCGCCCTCCCGCTTGAAGAGTCCAGAAAAGCGATTTTCTCGCCTTGAGAAACAGACATCCTACTAGCCAGCGATGACGACAGGACGATGCCGGTGCTTCCCTGCTCGTTCAAATGCATGTCAAGCAACGAAAGCCTCTCCTCCGAGAAATAGTTGCGTTCAACCTCCTTAAGGCTAACGAATTCGAATTTCTCTCTCGTCTCCAAAACGCCATAAAGGTTTCCGACCAGATCATAGCGGCGAATGACCCCGTTTGAAACGTATTTTTCCAATTGCTCCTGACACTCAGGCTCCAAATCGCCATCCACTATCATGTCGGGGAACAGAAAAAGCCTGTTTATCCGGACAAGCGAATCGGACATCGAAAATGTGAAAACCATCATGAACGACAAAATGAACGACGAAAGCAGGATTATCCACGAATCAAGGTAAATCGCCTTCTTGAATATCGCCGATTTCAAAAAGCTCAAAATCATGGGTTCACCATAAGTTCTGCGACATGTCTTTCGGATATTGCGAATTGCCTGTCCGCACGCCCTGCAAACGCTTCGTCATGCGTCACATACACGAATGCGGCGCCGGCGCTTTTCGCAAGCCCGACTATCAGCGTCTCTATATTGCGGGCATTTTCATTATCCAGAGCGCCGGTAGGCTCATCGAGGAACACGATGTCTTTTCCAACCGCTATGGCCCTAAGCAGCGAGACGCGCGCCTTTTCGCCCGATGATATCACCCTCGCGCGTTTTTTCAAAATTCCGCCTATTCCGATTTCCTCCGCATAATCAAGAACTCTCGCTCTGCTGACGGAAGTGGACTTTCCGGCAATGCGCAAAGGAAGCATCACATTCTCCTCCACACTCAAATCCTCGAGGAGCAGATTGTCCTGGAACACGAATCCGATGGAATTCTGCCGCAAGGCGAGCATTTCGCGCTCCTTCATCGAGTACATGTCCCGTCCATTGAAAAAGACATTGCCTTCATCAGGTCTCAAAAGAGAAGATAGGATATGGAGGAATGTCGATTTTCCACTTCCGGACTTGCCGCGCACGGATATCAGATCGCCAGGAAAAATCTCCATATTCGCATCCTCCAAAATCGTTATGCCGTTTCCCGTTCCGTCATCGAACGATTTGAAGACATGCTCGCACCTGATAATCGCTTCCGAGTCCATATCACTCTCCTTTGCTTTTGATAATGCCCATCAAATCGCTTCTTTTCATCCGAGCATTGATAATAAAATGCATCGCTACGACAAGGGCAAGCGATGCGAACGCGAACAAAGCCACGAAAGGATACGAAACGCTGAAAGGTATTTCCGACATCGAATTGAAGAAAAAATTGAAAACCGCCTTCTTCATCGCATCAACTGAAACAAACACGCAACCCGAAACGCTTCCTGAAACGAGCGCAAGCAACGTAAGAGCCATGCATGGCAGCGAAAAAACCCGGAACGACACGTTCCTGTCCATGCCTAAGACAATCAATATTGCGGCCTTTCTCGCATCTTCCGCAAGAAACCTCAAAAACAGCCTGCATATAAGAATCACAAGCACTACCAAAAGGAAAAAAAGCACCATGAAGAAAACCACCCTCTCCGTTATCAAAGCGGAATAGACGCTTTTGCTTATATCCTTGTATGTTCTGAACGGCACCCCATTGTCTTCAAGCTGCCTGACCACCGATCCGAAGTCGTCCGCATAAATGCCGTAGAATAAGCCGTCTGATGACTTGAGCTTGCTATTCAGACGGCGCATCTCGCCGTTGCAAACGACTTTCACAGCACCTGCAGCGCTGTGACCTCCGGAACCGATGCCCGAATCGCCATCGGTGCTTGAATCGTCAGAGCCGGAGCCCATGGATGCGGCGAAAACATTTTCAAATGCGATATTGTCCAAAAGCGAATAGGGCGTGGAATATGTTTCGGTTGGATTCGAATCGTCCTTGTATATGTTCGCTCTGCCGTTTCTGCCCTTTGTTATGAACAGCGCGCTCTCCATCTTTACGGCAGGCATCCATGAAGAGACGAGGCAGAACGGAGCATCTCGTGGGACCAAAGGGAAAAAATCGAATTTGCTGCGGAACCTGCTGTTTTCGAAAAGCTCCCTTTGACAGAATCTCTTCGTGATAACCGCATCCGAGTTCGTACTAAAAACCATTATATCGCTGCAAAGATACGCCCCTCCGACTCCTTCGAGTCCACGTATTTGCTCATCGCTAATGTCCGAATATCCGATTTGCAAATCAAAATCCAAAACATCGCGCATGACATCTATCTGGTCGTTCTGAAGGCTCAAAAGAAGCGAGAGCGACACGACGAATATGAAACTCAACAAAAAGACGGAAGCAAGCAGCAACGCCAATGACAGTCTGCCCTTCAAAGCCAGCTTCAAAGACAATTGCAAATACAGGCGAACCTTCTTCATCTTGCCAGACAAGCGCACCGGATCATATCTTGTACAAAAGAGAGTCGTATGACGGAAACGGCCATGTCCTCTTATCAGAACAACGCTCCAAATCATCAGCCGCCCTGCGCGCCTTTTCCATCGCAGGCAAAAGCTTGGATTGCACTTTTAACGCATCTTTCAGGCTGAACTCATCTATCTTATCGAATGAGCGAAGCGCCTTCTCCAAATCCGAAACGGCTGACAGAAGCTGCTTGAAGCTATCCTTCAGCGCATCGAATCGCGGCGCGATAACGCCGGATAACCTTGCAAAATCACCATCCTTAACGATTTCGTCCCTAACGACAGGAATTATGCATCTGCCGATCATATCAAGCAAGACCGTAGCCTCCTGCTTCACATCCCTTATGTAAGAGGAAATCATTATGTTCTGTCTGCTTTCCAGTTCAAGCCTCGTGAAAACTCCCAGGTCCTCGAAGGTCCTCACATTCTTCTCCCTTGTCAAAGCAGGTATGGCCTGAAGCGCGGTATCCAGCTTTTCCAAGCCTCGTTTCGCAGCCTCTTTGAGCCATTCGTCGGAATAGCAATTGTCGTTATAGACTATCCTGGAATGTTCCCTGAAAATCTTCTCCGCATAGATGCAGATTTCATCTACATCGACATTGTCCTTGCTCATGCTATCGTAGATGCGCTTGCAAACTGATGAAAACGCCGTGTTTATGAACGAGCATATCGTGGAAATAGACTGGCTGCTGCCCGTGGATCTGAACTCGAACTTGTTTCCTGTGAATGCGATCGGAGACGTTCTGTTCCTATCCGAATCTATTCCATTGCGCTTGAGAATGTTGGCATTCCGTATGCCCGAGAATCCGGAATTGAGAATCTTCTCCACATTTTCTCCGATATAGACCGACATTATGCATGGAGGAGCCTCGTTCTTGGAAAGTCTCGCATCATTGGAATACGAAGCGACAGAGCATCTTATGAGGTCCTGGTATTCATCCATCGCGGCGATGAAAACGCTGGTGAAGAACAAGAACCTCATCATGTCCTCCCTCGTCTCGCCCGGAGAGAAAAGATTTGTCCCGCCATCTATGTTAAGCGACCAATTCGTATGCTTGCCCGATCCGTTCACGCCTGCATACGGCTTTTCATCGAAAAGAACCACGAGCCCGTAATGGCCGGCGATATCCACCATCATCTCTTGCATGATGAGGTTCTTATCGCTTATGATATTGCACTCGCCGAAATGAAGAGCGATCTCAAATTGATTCGGAGCCGCCTCCCTATGTTGCGTGGAGGGTATTATTCCGATCTTAAACAGGCTTTTATTCAAATCTTGAAGAAAGCATTGGACACGCTCGGAAAGACCGCCGTAATAATGCTCAACCGAATACGCGCCTATGGTTCCCGTCGAGCCGAGAACCGTTTTCCCCGTCAATGCGAGATCAGGCCTTTTCTCGTATTGGCTCCTATCGACCAAAAAGAACTCCTGTTCCGGCCCCACCATAACGCTGATATTTTCGGTCTCCTTCCTGCCAAGCGCCTTGTTGACCAGATTCACCAGCGGAATCGCATTCTTCCTGAGGCTGGATATGGATGCGAGAAGCGGCGACTTCAAATCGAGCGACTGACTGTTGAAAGAGGTGAATTTCGTAGGTATGTATAATATCCTATCCCCTTTGCATTCCTTTATGAATGCAAACGAAGTGAGGTCCCAGTTCAAAACCCCACGCGCCTCGAACGTACTCCTCAACCCACCCGAGGGCAAAGACGACGCATCGCTTTCCCCGAAAAGCAGATCTTCCGAGGACAAATCGTAAACGGCGTTTTCATTGGAAATCTTCACAAGGCTATTCTGCTTTCCGGCGACATGCATGGTGAGCGGCTGAAACCAATGCATGTAATGCATCGCCCCCATTTTCAAGGCCCAATCTCTAATAGCCTTACTCATAACGGCAAGCAAATCCCTCGAGAGCGCTTTCCTGCCGCTTCTCACCTCCACCAATTCCGCGAAGTGCTCGTCGTCGATATATTCGCGAATCACCGAATCCGTGAAACATAGCGTCGCAAAATCCTTCAGACCCTCTGAAGCCATCAGGTTATTCTGTTCTTTTCTCATAATGAGGTTATATGATACACCATCCTCTTTTTTTTTGCTATGCTCGATCTACGGGCGATAAACGCATCAATCGGCTTTAAGCACCGAGCCATACACAAAGTATTGCCTCGGCTTGTTCAAATCCTGTATAATGTGTTTCTCATACCAAATCTCTTAGCATGACTTAGGTCCTCGGACGAAATCTGACTCTGAGGATTATAGAAACGACCTTCGACCCACTACTTCCCAGTAACCGTTTTTGTCTGCGCCGATTCTTCTTATCATGCCGCTTTTCTGCAGCTTCTTCATGTTCTGAATTATGCTCTTCCTTGAAATCCCGACAATTTCGGCAAGGACATCTTGCGTAGCAAACAGACCATTTCCTAATGGCGCTTCTAAAAACCTTAGAATCCGAACTTGCCAGATGTCCTTTCGGCTGAAAAGCCGGCGGAAAGCCTCAAGAACGATGAGCATTCCTGTGTTTTCCGCCGGTTTTTCATCTCGAAAAACCACGAGCATCTTCGAATAGCAGGTTTTTAGAAACGCCCATAACTAATTCTTTATTGCTAAGCGAACAAGATGTTTTTCCGAACAATCAACACAACTTTCATAAAAATTCACATCATGATCGGAATCTT
>CAMOXM010000032.1:0-14457 GCA_946629155.1 uncultured Spirochaetaceae bacterium
CCTGCTGCGCCGCGAAGGCAAGGACTACCTCATGAAAGACGGTGATGTCGTATTCTTCAAGCACGGCTGATTGAGGTTTCCGGCGGCCTTGAAATCCAAGACGGAAGCGTTGGACGGAACTAGAACGAGCAATGCATCCACATACGAGGACAAAGAGGAATCGAGAGTGATTGCGATCGTATCTCCTTTATTCAATTCGGCGACATCTTGCAAGACGGAGTAATAATTTATGGAAAAGCCGTCAAAAGCCTCGCCATTCAGAATGTGAGAATTGCGGATGCCCCTTGCTCCTGATCCATTTGCATAATATTGATGCAGATTGACTGACGGAACCTTCATGCCGGCGACTTCGACGAACGATGCCTTGTTGAATGAAATCGGGGCGCACGTTCCGGATACGCCGGACATAAGCGCTGCTATGGCGAAGTCCTTCATAAACGAAGCGATGTCATAAGAAGAAGATGCTTGCTCGAAACCGCCGCTTTGCGCTCTTTCTGCGTTGATTACGCTTGCGATAGCAGGCATAAGCCCTCTATTGAAACCCGGAACGGCCTTATCCAGATATTCCTTAAAGCAGCCGATGCCGTAATTCAGGAGGATGTAATGGGCGAATGCGGCTGCGCGCCCATAATCGACAAGCTGCTTCCTATCGGCTTCTTTCCTTTCGTTCTCGTTCGAGGCATCATCGGGGCTATGCCATGCCGTGATGTCGTAACCGAATGAATCCAAAACATAGGGCCCTTTGCCCTTTTTGAAGATTTCATCGCCGGCCCGTTCGGTCGAGCCGATAACTCCGAACTCCAACCCGTGCGCATTCGATAGCACGCAGAACGGATCTTCGACAATCAAATCCCGTTCATGTTTCTCCTTTGCATATTCGATCAGGCGCTTTGCCGCCAATTCCTCGATAGCAAGAGAAAAAAGCTCATCGATGAAAACATCCGGTTTGGAAACTTTCAGCGACGAAAGCGACGCCAATTCGCCCAAGTGCTGGCTATGGATGAGGTGCTGAAACTCATGCAGCATCGTCAGAAGCGAAGTCCCGAGATCATCGCCCCCCGCCTTATATGCATGAATGCATATAAGCGGAATACCGTTTGTCTCGTATCCATTCCATTGAGGTTGTGACATCGCTTCGGGCTTGATGTAATTAGACTGATCGAAGAATCCGTAAACATATCCTTCCTTGAAATCCGGCCCTTGATCATCTATATCGCAAAAAAGGACAGCAAGCTCGTCGGTATTGGTGATGAAATTGTCCAAGCTCCATTCGCTTTCGGTTTTATCGGGGTTTCCAGTCACCTTCCCCTCGTCATTTCCGAAAACCTGCGTGGCAAGCGGATACATCACATCGAAAAAACAGTCCGAAATTAATGCGAAATCTTCTGCTGACGGGATATTTCCCGCATCTTTCAGACCTTCTTGCAAATACAGCAGCAAAGTTCTTTCGCCGTTATCCGTCTGCTTTCTCGACAAGTGCTTCAACTCGGCGGATACTTCCCTGTAACCACTCTTGAATTCTTCGGAATCGATGACGGAATCATAATAGACCTTGAACGTTCTGACGCTTCCAATCGCAAGAGGCTCATCATTTTCCGAAATGGTTTTGCCTTTTAAAACCGAATCGCTTTTCGAAAAATCGCTGTCGGCTTTGCGACTTGAAATGCACTCGCCGGATTCGAAATCTGAGATTTTCCGAAGCGTATCGTAATCAAGGGAAACCCTTCTGGGCGACTTATGCCTTCTCGCCGAGCTTTCCGGAACCGCATTCGAGCCGACATCTCTCGACGATGACAATTCGAAAGGAACGCCGCTTTGCTCGGCAAGCCGCACGGAAACGCTATGCTTGGGCTTCTTCACGCCTGATCTGGCAGTACCGGACGAATTCAAGAAAACAAGCCAAGCGGACGAAATGTCCAAGTCATCGGAAGCAACGACATGGCATTGGCGCTTGCCGTCCTTCAGTTCGAATTTCAATTCGTGAACGCAATGTTCGCAAAGAGCCTGCGTGGCACCAGCGTAGTCGTCGCCGATCTCCTGCTCCTCTTCTCCGCCAATCGGCTCCAAAGCCCTGTTGCCACCATCCGGATCGGTCGAATTCACATTGCCTGCGCATGCGAAAAACGCCACAACTGCACAAAGCAGAAGCAGAAGCGCAAACAAACGTCCCCGTAAAGCCAATGCACTGCGACATCTGCCAAACAAACGTGTCATTGCAATCATTCAAACATCGCCAACGCCTTTTCTCGGATGATTCGCAATGCAACAGAGTCCGTTACAACGACCTGACGACACGGAAATTCTGGAGCTGAAACACATCGGGTGGAAGTATTGTCAGCCTGCCCAAGTCATAATTCGCCTTGAAACTACTGCCGTAGGTACCCGTATAAAACCCTGCATTCACATTGGGCGAATCAAGTTTGATATCAACCTCGCCATCCTCACTAGCTCTATACCAGGAGCAATTGTATGGATGACGCAGGTTGGAAGGAGAGCCCATCGCAAGCATCGCGCCTTTATTCACTTTCGTTACAGGATCATATATGTAATCATTGCCATTGCCCGATTTCACTTGAGGTTCGTATTTTCTATTCTTATCAGGCATTGTGACTAAAATAGGATCATAATTCTCAGCGTTCGGGTCAACCGAGACATCATACGTTCCAGAAGGCACACCACTCATGACCCATTTGCTTTCATCGCGATCCTTGAACAACTCGTAGAATCCTTTATAGCTTTTGGAGAGGAAGCCGTTTGCCGAGCCGGGCTCGACCAGACTATACGAACTTATAAAATCCATCACCCCGCTTCCAGACCTTACATTAAGGGAAAGTTTGGCAACAGGATAATTGCCCATGTCATTCAATCCGCTAGCATCAAGCCGATCGAATCTCCTTGTAGTCACATCGAATATCCCTCGCAAAGGAAATCCCACATTACCTGCGAAAGAATCAGGTGAAGATGGATCTCCATCTGCTAGGCCATAGAGCCTGTCATAGTTGAGCAACCTCAGCCCCGGCAAGGACTTGGAAGATTGGAAATCGTATTCGTAGTTGTCGCTGCGCTTTATGAAAGACTCCCTTATATCGGCATGATTATTCACATTCCTATTAGCGTCCTCGGAACTATCCCACGAAATCACGCTGAATGTTCCGCCATAGCCATCAACATCTCCGTTCCCACCGCTGGGAATCTCCCTCTTTTCGACGTAATAATCCTTTCCATTGATATCGAATGCCTTATAATCCGGAGCTATCTGCTGCCTTTGAGTGATTATCCTTTGAGCATAATCGTACTCCTCGGCCGTAGGAAGCCTGAAACCTGTGGCTCCTCTCCTCAATGTGAGCTCATCGCCTTCATAAGCAAATGTCAGCGCTGCATTGTGCTTGCTATTATAATTCGCTGTCATCAGATTGCAAAGCTGCTTGGCGATCCGATATCTCATTCCGCCGTTAGGATCCAAAGGATCCGCCGCTGAGTCCTGAGATTTTCCGTCAAGCGACCAATGGAATCCATCGGCAATAACCGGCAAACCCGCCCAGAACATAACATTTTTATTCGCAACCCTAGCAGTGTTGTAATCTGGCGCTATCCCGCTATAGTTTACGCCGTCCAGAATCCCTTTAAGAATATTTTTCTGCTCATCGGTCCATCCCGAATACATACCGTTAGGGTCGTTCGATTTGAGGCCGAGCGTGTACATAAGCGCAAACGACATCGGAATCTCCATCATCTCGAAATCGTCCATTCTCGCATTAGAAGCCTTGCTACCATCGTTGAGAGGCGAAAAAACAAGGTTGCAATCCACAGGCACTATATTATCATTTTTGCCTGTAATGGCCCCCCACCTTTTCCTTGCCGACTTCACATCATCGGTTTCAGCCATTCCGGGATATCCGCCGGCTTTCGCACCTGGTATGTATATGAAATTAGCGAAGAGATCCAAACGCCGCATGCCGTCGATGCCATCGCTATTTTCATAAGGATCGGCGCCGGAAACGGGATTTCCTGCGACTCCCCTCGCAATAGGCGCAAATCCGGCATCGATATAATGAGGCTTGATGGATATGTCGGAAAGAATCTGATACAAGTCGCCTTTTATCGGTCTTGCATATTTGTCATCGTTCAAATCCGATGTCATAAGGTTTGCATTGTCATCGACATAATACCCGCCTACCATCTCAGGAGCATCGCCGCGAATCTCCCATTCTCCTCCGCCGACTATATCATCATCATTACGCACCATTCCCTGCCTGCGGAGATCGAAGAAGTAGCGTTTGCCGTGATTCTCGTAATCGCGCCAGCCGTAAAGAAGTTCCCTTGCGAAATCAAATGTCCTATATACCATATGCTCATCCCTACGGGATTCCTCGGAGCTGCCGTCTTCATAGACATATTCGCCATCCACTATATCCAAACGCCGCCCGCGCACATCATCAACATGTTTCAGATCTGGCAGGTTATTGTGATTCGCACCCGGATCCAAATAGTATTCCCCTTCATTGGCCACTTTGTCCGGATCTGTATTGTAATCTATTATTTGGATTGAATTTATATAGTGGAATGGACTCGGCAACCATTCAGAAGGTTTGCTTTCAATAAGATATGAAAGCGGATCGACATCAATAGGCCACCAAAAGCCGTTCGGTTTCGCCAGCTTGCTTCTCCTCTCGTCCTTTTCGTAGTCGGCAAGCGCGGAATCGTTCTCTATCTCATCACATGCCTTCCAATACTTGCGCCATTCCTTTTCGCATTCGGGATCGCTAGACAAATTGCCTATCACGGCTCTCCTGACATCACCGAGCAAAGCACCCACCCGAACAGTCACCAAAGCGTTCGCCTCTATGCCTTTGGGATAACCCTTGCCGTCTATATCGGGATCGCCAGTGCCGGAAACAACCCCTCCTTCCTTTTCGCCATCTATGTCTATTTCCAACCCTACTCCGCCTTTGGCCGGATCTATGGGAGATACTTTATAGCCTATGGTCACGTCAGCGGTGGGCATCGTGTATTTCGGAACGAGAATCCTGCCGCTAATTGTTTTTTCCCAATCGCTGTTCCTCTCCAGCACATCCCCGGGGCGCAACACCCTCAGCTCGCCGTTGTCCTCCGTTTCGAATTCGAATCCATCTTTGAACAACTCGCCGCCCGAACACAAATCGGGATAGTATTCCGCGAATTTCCTTGACACCAAAGGGTTGATCTTGCTCTCGGATGAAACGCCCTTGTTGATCGGAGCGCCGGGCTTCAGCACATAATATTCCTCGGCGCCGAACCTGCTCTTGAGGCTTTCGTATTCGGTTTGCAATTCATCCGACCATTCCGCCGCCTTATGGGCCTCCATCAGCTTGGATTTGGAGACCAGTCCGTTGAAAAGATACAAATAATTGCCAGTGGTCTCGTTTATGTCGTCCGATGCGCTTGGGGTATCGTTTTTCTGAAGCGGCGAACCGTCGCCTTTCCTGTAGAAAGGATACGATGACTTCGCCATCCTCTTTCCTTCGTTTTCATTCACGTTTATCGCCCTTGCCACATTCCTGTTATATTTGAATCCTATTTCCCTGATACTTCTCAGATACCCTTCCGTCTTATATGGAAGCTTATCGTAGAAGGAATCCAGCACGTAATACAGCTGCTTGCCATATTTGCCTTCATCACCATTGATATCCGGAGTCGGGAAATTCAGATCGTTATCGACTACGAATCTGGATTCGGAAACATGCTCCGGACCGCCCAGAACCGCATAGGACCCATCTCCCGAATGCGCACTGACGAGAGAGGGGAACGTATATGATGCGTCCGTAGATGAAACATCCATCAGGAAACGCTGCAGAACGGGAACGAAACTGTAATTGGAATCGGATGTCAGATCATCGCCATTAGCGTTGAGGACGTTTTTCCAGAAAAGCAGATAGAACTCTCCGTTATTTCCGGAAAAGGACACCTCATATTTGGGGTATATCGCGATGCAATCGCCCAGCGGCTCGTCTATTCCGATCGTGAACACATTGAACGAAGTGTCCTTGTAGAACCTCATTTTGGAAATCATGTCCTTATTCAGCTTGGTCGGATCGTCGCCTTTATACCAGCCCCAGTTAGTGATGTATTTCCTGGAATCGCTGTCTTCGCCGACCACGACCTTGAATCCGTAGTATTGATCCCTCTCCGGAAGCCCGATCGACTCGGTCGTCCCCATATACGTGTCCTGAAAGGCCTGCGTATCGAGAAGCGCCAACTCGCCGGAACCGCTGCCGTCCTTTTTAAGCCAAGTCCAAGGCCCTATGCCCTCCGTCTCGGGATTCCAGCCGTTGGATACGGCGACGCGTTCGAACACCTGACGCAAGGTATCGGTTGCTCGCACATCCTTGAACACGACCTTTCCCGACATGCGCTTGGTCGATCCCGAATAGGGATCCGTTCCAGACGATGCATCGGAGACGGTAACGAAGCCCAATGTCAGATACCTCCCCTGATATTGCGCACAAGTGATCAGAAACAACGAAGCAACAGACAAAAGCAAAAA
Source organism: uncultured Spirochaetaceae bacterium (assembly GCA_946629155.1). Lineage (GTDB taxonomy): Bacteria > Spirochaetota > Spirochaetia > Sphaerochaetales > Sphaerochaetaceae > UBA9848. Next base: position 6,524 of record CAMOXM010000032.1, read on the forward strand.
AACAAACCAATTTTTAATATCACGAATCATATCACGAAATACCTCGCCAAACGCAAACTATTCGACCTTGCCGACACAAATTATAGCAACACAATCAAAAAAATAAAAGTCGCTTCATAAATCGCGGCTTGCGACGGATAAGCCGCCGACGCTATTTTATGCTGTCTTCGTAGTCGCCGATCCCCATCTTCTTGCCGTCTTCTACGAAATCGCCCCTGTCTTCCTTGGTCGCAGGAGCCACTGTCAGCGTCGTAATCACTCCGGAGAAATCATCTGCCATCAAAGCATGACCGGCATTGTCCATAAAACCCTGTTCCGTTTCAGACACCTTGTAGTCGATCACTTCCATGGATTCCTGCCTCTGAGATTGAAGTCCGAGGGCATCATAGCCTCCATGATAGGCCTCATAATGAGCCTTGCTGCCTCCTTCCAGCATTTTGTCCTTATACGCATCCTTTCCGAATTCTTCGTAACCGCCTCTTTGATTGATTTCGCTCGTCACATTGCTATCCATGCGCAAGTTGCCGAACGCATGCGGAACCGGCAATTTGCTGCGGGCGAGAGGAGATATGTCGTTACCATCGGCATTCACCATCTTCTTTAATATGGCTCCGCTCGTATAGCTTCTGACGCGTTCGACCTTGTAGTTGGGCGACGAATCCTCGATATCCTTGAGATCATTGTATTTGAAATCATAGCCGTTCTCATTCAGTTTGTCGTAATGCTCATGGCGAATCTCCTGCAAGCCTTCCGACGGACCGTCAAGCTCCGGCGCAAACTGCTTCATATAGCGTTCCATCAAGAATTCCTTATTCTCGTTTTTCGCCTCGTCCGAATTAGAGATCTCTGTTACGATTCGCTTCAGAATGTAGTCATGACCCTTTTTCGGAGCCACGAGCATCGGCATCTCGTTATCGAAGGTGATGAAGTCCAGCGGGAACTTGTCGAAGAAGCCCTGCACATCGACATTCTTGTTTATCTCGTCCTTCTTCTTGAGCTTATCCTTCAAATCCTTGTCGTTTCGTCCAGGAATGGGGGGTTCCACGACACCAACCTTGAAATGCGACTCAAGCAAGCGCGCCCTGACGACGGCATTGAAAACCGCAGGGACTATCCTTTCGTGGATATACGTGAATTTATTGTCGTCATGCACCGACCAGCCATAACTGTGCTCATAGCAATGACCGGGAACCCCGAAAGGATTCTTGGACGAATTGTTGAAATTCATCCCGCCACGAGTGTGAGGTCCGTATGTTTCGCCTACGGTATGGGTTATATAGTGATAATTATCCAATTCATTTTGACCATAACGCGCGGTGCTCAAAACAGACCATTTCTTGAAAGGGTGGAGGTTTCTTTTGTCAGTCGCCTCTGCCTGCGGATCCTCAACCGATATGTTATCAAGTCCCGACGGGGTTTTAGCATGCATTATATTAGGGTTGCGATTGGTATAGGAGAATATCCTATGATCCCACTTTTGCCTCCTCGAAGCCTCGTCATTAGGATTGTAGCCCGGCGATAGACTAGCGTAACTAGTTCCGCAATTATACTTCGTTTTGCCTACCAGTTCGGATGTGAATTTGTTAGGTGCTCTCCAGTAATAGAAATCCTCGAACGGAGCGTCATTTCGCAAAGAATTCTTCTGAAGATTGACTTTCGACTGGCGAAGTCCTATTTCCGTTATCCCACCATCCGCAAGCCAGTCAAGCACCGAAGCATGAAAAGAATTATACCTGCCGTTGCTCTTGAGTTTAGACCCGTCAACCAAAACATCATCCCTTTTAATCATATCTGCTTCTTTGTCGGTGGGAAACTCTTTGAAGAGATTGAAAAATTCGCCGGCTTTAGGCCCGTTCGGATAAATAAGACCGAGCATTTCGGGGCGTGCGAAGACCCATACGGGCTCGATCTTGCCGGTTTCTTTGTAATAATCGAGTCTCTGCTTCCAAGTGGGAAAATTGTCAGCGCCTTCTGGAATCTTCTTCCATGTTTTGCTCGTGGTTTTCCTCGTCCCCGGCCTTCTTTCTTCCGTCCCATCGTACTTTTTCACATACGGTTTGTTTTCAGTTCGACTGTACATCCTGCCTTTGAAGGGTTTATCGCCGAAACTCGACTTTCTTCGCAAATCCCCCAATTGCTTCTGATCCGTGAACTTGAAGTAATACGTCTTCTCTGCGCCTGCATCGTATTTGCCGTTCCCAAGATAAATCTGCTCATTTGACGAATACTTCACTTCGGGCGGTCCTGGCGGATCAGCCACCACTTCGCCGATTCCTTTTCCTGCCATGCCGAACGGTACTAACTTAAAATTCCTATCGCTATTTAACGGGCATTTCCAATCGCCTTTCTCGTATGCTTCGGCATATTCAGGCGGCAGCATCCAGAACGACCCCTGGCTATCCTTCTTATATTGATAAACAGGCTCGGTCGTCGATTCCTTATAGAAATCGCCATCTTCATCGCCCTCCCAATATTTCCAGCGGTTGCTTTTGCGGTCACTGAAGAATTCGTCAGGACCAGCCACCATCTCCATAACCCTCGTGGGCACGAAAACCTCATCGTCAGCGCCTGGCTGGTATTTGGCGGGTAAGCCGTCCTTAAAATAATTGACTTTGGTCATTCCGCCCATCTTATCCGTTTGCTTCATGTCACAATCTTTGTTCAGTGACTTGCGTTTGGACTCGGTGACTATGACATCGCCATTCTGCCAAATGAAATAAGCATACAAGTCGGCTTCCCTTTTGTTCTGCCTCTCATATACGTTATACATACCCTGATGCTTTCCAGAACCCCCTCCGCCTTCCTGGGTGGCGGTATAATGGCAATCCGCAGCGCCTACCTGACATGGATCCGATCCATCGGAAACCTGATTGCAAAAAACAGGAGCGCCTTTTTTGGCGTTGGTGAACGGATTGTAATCCGATTGCCAGCACGCCTTGAAGCCGTCGGCCGCGCGCGGATAGTCAATGCCCCTCCATTCCGCCAACGGCCCTCCGCATACCTGAGCGCAATCGAATCCATGATCGATTATCGTCCCCCAATGAAGCGTAGCATACAACGCCTCGGCGAAAGGCCGTGTGATTTTAGGCTTGAAAGTCGCCGGTTTGCTCTCGGTGCCGGTATCATCGTAAACCCACGCAAGCTTTTTTTGCTCTATTTCCTCGTCGGTCAGCTCGCTACTCTTGAAATTTCCATTCTTCGCCCGTTCGCGATTCATATTGAAGTGAAGGGCTTTACCTACTTTTTTTATGAATTCGTCCGCAACTTTTTTCATTCTCCCGCAAGGATGGTTTTCCCACCCGGACCACTCCTTGTCTTCAGGGTCGATGGGATAAATCGCACCCATATCGCGGATTATCGGAGTATTGCTGAGCTTTATATACGAGTTGCATGTTCCCTCTCCTTCTTTGACGAATCGCCTCTTGCATATCACGCAACCCATATTCGCATATCCGATATCCCACAAGGCGCTGACCGAGGTCTCGCTGTAAAACGTTACCTTGCCTTCCGAACCTTTAGTCTTATTCTCGATGTCACTGGCTTCCTTTTGGGTAAGATAATTGACGGTGACAGTCGGTATGGATGCGAATTGCATCTCATATTCCGAGCGCTCGAAAATCTTATAGTCCTTCCTGCCGAGAACCTTCGCCTTCGCATCCTGCTTGGACTCGTTGAATTCGAAAGGAGAATACATGGTGGGAAGCGCATTCTCGCCTTCCTTGTCGCTCGGATTGTCATTCTGCGTCTCATCCAGAAGATGCGACACATTCCCCCTCATCTTCGCCTTGTCCGGATCTTCGTCCCTAGTCTTAGACATGGCGAGATCCTTATAGTATTCGATAGGGTTTATCGTCATGGAACCGTCATAGACAACATTATTCCTGGCTATTTGACGAACCTTATTGAGCAAAAGCGTGGTTTTTCCGGACTTGACATCCTGCGGCAATGTCAGATGATACTTTCCAAGCGTATTCGCCCTATCCTTGCCGATACGCTTTATCTCCACAGTGGCGTCCTCCACATCGTCGCCGCCTGTCGCCGCAGGGCCCCTTTTCGGCCTTTGAGTGTCGTAAATCGAGAATCCGTAGTCTTGAGACGCAGCATAAGCCATGTACTTAGTGTGGGATGTCGTTATAATGGACGACGACGTCGAAGCAGTCGGGAACATATCAGCGCTCACCAGCTTGGCAGGCGGTTGCGGATTCGTAACCTTGTCCATAGGCTGAGTTATGGTCTTCGAAACGTTCCTCGCATCCTCGTTGTCGGAAGGCATATCGAAAATCTGATTAGTGGAATTCGATTCGTTTGCGAATTCATCCGTAATGACAAGCCTGTATTCCCACTTTCTTTTCTTGCGAACATATAGCGTCTCAACCGATTTTACAAGACCTTTGTAAGTCAATAAGGGAGCGGCGGCGACATCCGAAGCCGTATCGATTCCTTCAAAAGCCACGGCTTCGGCACCGTGCCGGTCATTATATGTAAATCTCGACATCTTGAAGTGCAGCTTGAAATTAACCTCCACGCCTTTGTTCAGCCCGACGCTGGAAGGGTTTATGGCCTTGTTGCCGGTCGCTTCTTTTTTATCATTACCGGTGATAGCTCCTACGACGTCATTGCTGTCATCTTGCGCATAAGGATAAAGATCCAATATTTCGACAGTGCTGTAGTTGTCGTATTCTTTGGTGTAGGTAAACTTCTCAAAAGAGTATTTTCTGCCATTCAATTCTATATAGAACATTTTTCCGACCTCCTGTCAGGCTCAGTTCTCGTATTTATCGCCGAATTCATCTCCCATTACGTCCTTGTCTTCACCTTGATCGCCAAAGGTGTAGTCTATGCTGTTATCACCCTGATTATCATCAAGTTCAGAAAGTGAACCTATTATGTTTCCTTTCTTGTCAACTTCAAAAGCCTTACCTTCCGCATCATAATCGACATCGTGGCCTTTATTGTGTATTTCCTTAAACATTACCTGACGCATCTGCCTTTTCGTATCCTCCTCCTGCCGGCGCTGCTCCTCTTCGTTCTGCCTGTCCATCTCAATATTTCTCTCTTCCTCATTTTTGAAGCCTTTGTTTGCTTCAAAATTCTCAATCATCGCTTCCTGCAGCGCCCTATCTTCCCCATTTATATCGGGAAATTCGTTATCTACGGGCTTATCTTTGGGCTGGCCATTCTGCGACATCTTCTCGTCCTGCGACATCTCCTCTTTCTGCGGCTGCTTCTCGCTCTGCGACTGGTTCGCGCTCTGCGACTGGTTCGCGTTTCCGCTCTTCTGCTGACTTTCTTTCTGCGACTGCTCCTCGTCTGTCGCTTCTTGATTCTTGTTCGAGTCACTATTGTTTTTATTCTCATTCGGATTGCTCGACTGATTCTGCTCGTCCTGCTCGTCCTGCTTGTTCTGCTTGTTCTGCTTGTCCTGCTCGTCAGAACTTGCGTTTTCTTCGATCTTTATGTCATTATGACTTAATTCATTGCTATTGCTATTAGCGAACTTCGATCCATTGGATTCGCTAATATGCTCGCCATTATTGTCATTGTTGGCATTGAGCTCAGGATTGGGTTTTTCGTTATTCTGCTCGAAACTTCCTTCTTTATCAGAATTGTCAGCCTCGACTATATCATCGCCCTCTTTAGGATTCTCTTTGTCTTTGTTATCATTGATACCATTCCCTTCCTCACTCGTTATATCCTTATCGAAACCACCGTCGCCATATTCGTCTTCTGAAGGCTCGAAACCGTCTCCAGGAGTGCCACCATCATTACCAGGATCAGAAGCGTCATCCTTTTTGCTTGCGCTGTCAGACTTGTCGTCCTTGCCCCCCGGCTCCGGAGAAAGCAGATAGTACCATCTCCTGTCATCACCCGGTCCCGGCTTCTCTCCTTCACCGGATTGCCCTCCGCCACCGCCGCCGGCGCCATTATCTTCCTGCGCATCAACGAGCGGAGGCAGTTGCGCTGCTTTCAGATACATCTGCGCATAGGCCCCTATCGTATCGTCAACGACATATTTGAACGAAACCATTCCGAACTTGGTGGCCAGTCCATTAGGCTTCAAATCGCACCAATTGCTAAAAACAGCTTCTGTCAACGCTGAATTTTTTTCATTGTCCTGGTATTCGACAGAGAGGCCGCCCAATCCTCTTACTTGAGTGCCTACCATCCGCCTGACCGCCGCGATTGCAGACGCATCTGTTGTTCCGGCCGCCACATCCATATATCTGGAAAATCGGTTTTGCTCGTAAGCAATCACCGGCGAGCCGCTCAAGCCTAACGGATCCGTCCTGCCCTCGACGAACCTCGTGACCTTCAGCCCCACATGGTAATCGCCTGAAAGAAAATCAGAACGAGCGCCGTGGCTATATGCGCTGGCGGAATTGATGAATGTGAAAGATTCGATCGCATCCATGCGCTCGACATCTTCCCCAATCGGCATCGCCTGGTCAGCAGGGCCGAATACGACCCTATCTTCCTTATTGATGCGGAAATACGAACCTGAAGCCTCGGTTAGCAATACCAGATACTCTAAGGCGTTCATATAGTGAGGCCACAAGGCATAGGCAATCGGAACATCGCCGATATACAAACCGTCTGTGTCGAGCTCGAACATCACATCTTCCGCCAGCGACAGCAGCGATGCTATCGCACCTCTGATCGAAAGCTCGCTTGATCCGTCAGGATTCAGGATGATGCCGGCTCCCTCTTTTTCGCCTTCCGCCGGCTTTTTCTTCATCGAATCGATCCAGCTCTTGCGCACGCCGCTAGCCGAATCAGGATTCCATATCGTCTCAAGTCGCTGCAACGACGACAAAAGCGTAAGCCTGGCGACATACGAATTGCCATTGGAATCAGTCACCAGCTTGCCGTCTTCAAGCGAAAACACGGAACGTGAGCCTCCTGGCGCCGATTTGGGACGACGACTCTCATTCATCGGCGCTTCTATGTCGATTTCTTTCGTATCGACGCACTCGACTGCAGACAAAAATCCAGTGAAACGCAAAGCGCCATTGATATGAACGGTAAAACGCTTGCCTATGGCATCGGTCAGAGAAAGCACAGCGGCGATGATGCTATCGGCTGTCAGCTCCTTTTTCCTATCAACACTCCTCATGGTGCAAATCACCTCACATGTGCTGTAGCAATTGACATGAGCGATGATTCTAATAGACGAGACATACGCCTGAAAACCTTTAGCTTTAAGATCCACGGTGCAAAACACATCCTTGAGTCTATCCTTCATTCTCTCACCGGCCGAATACGTTATATCGCCATCACATGCTTTCGCTTCCGTTGCCATACCCTCACCTCTCCAAAGCCGTCATACGTTCAAACCCATCCTATCGAGAATCCTGTCGCATCTTTTCAGAAGCTGCCAGTATCTGTCGTCGCCGATGGCGAACCTCTTGTTCTCCACCCAACCGAGCACGCTCATCCGAACATCCCTAACGATCATATCCCAGATCTGAGGCGGAAACGAAAACAGCTCCGCACCGAAATTCCTGGTTACGAACTCCTCATCAGCAAACATAATTCCGCACCTCGCAAAAATCTGAAATCTTCTCATTAAAGATAATGATTTCAATTCCGAAAATCAAAAAAAAGGTGCTTCCGAACTTCGCGGAGTTCGGAAGCACCAGGCATGACATGCCTTATCGTTGCTGCGCCGTCGCTCTACCTTCTGCGCTTATTGGTCCCACCGTTTTCGCCTTCGGGTTCCTTCGGCGCCTCAAATGGAATGTAGCTCGGCGAGTCAGATCTGGAGGTCGGCATTTTGAATGTGTGGATTTTCTCATACTTCGTATAGAAGGCGAAGGGAAATTCGAATCCGGACGGATTGGTAATCCACCAAATAGCGCATTCGAAGATGTCCTTGTAATTGAATATCGTAGTATAGTTGCCTATTGTGTCCCTCTCCGAGACATCAAGCGCAT
>CAMOXM010000033.1:0-13055 GCA_946629155.1 uncultured Spirochaetaceae bacterium
GTTTTCCGCCGCTGTCAGAGAGTGCTTCTGCACGCTCTACGAAAGAGGGCTCATATATCAGGGGGAGTATCTGGTAAATTACTGCCCGCATTGCCAAACTGCTCTGAGCGACGATGAAGTGGAGTACAAAAGTGTCGATTCGTTCCTCTATTTCGTGAAATATCCGCTTGCCGGCGAGGATGACTCGCTCGTAGTGGCGACTACGAGGCCTGAGACCATGTTCGGCGACACCGCTGTCGCCGTGCATCCGGACGACGACAGGTTCAAGCGTTTCGTCGGCAAGAAGATAAGCCTTCCGCTGACGGATAGGAAAATAGAGGTGATAAAGGACAGCTTCGTCGAATTGGGATTCGGAACGGGCGCTGTCAAGATCACTCCGGCTCACGATCCTCATGACAGGGATTGCGGAATAAGGCACAACCTTGAAGTGATCAATATCCTCAATCCTGATGGCACCCTGAACGGCAATGTTCCTGAAAAATTCAGAGGGCTTGATTGCCTGACGGCCAGAGAACTCGTGGTCAAAGAGCTTGAGGGCAAGGGCTATATGCTAAAGAAAGAGCCTATAAGCCATGAAGTCGGTCATTGCTATAGATGCGGGACGATAATAGAGCCTTATCTCAGTAAGCAGTGGTTCGTCCGAATGGACGGAATGGCTCAGAAGGCGCTGGATGCGCTTGATACCGGTAAAATCGTCTTCTATCCGAAGAAGTGGGAATCTACATACAGGAATTGGATGGAGAACATAAGGCCGTGGTGCATTTCAAGGCAGTTGTGGTGGGGCCATAGGATACCGGCATGGACATGTGCGGATTGCGGTGATGTGACGGTTGCCAGACAGGATCCGACGGAATGCCCGAATTGCCACGGCAAAAACATAAAGCAGGATTCCGATGTTCTCGACACATGGTTCTCGTCATGGCTTTGGCCTTTCGGAACTTTAGGCTGGCCTGACAAGACGGCGGATTTTAGATCGTTTTACCCTACGACTGCGCTCGTCACGGCTTACGATATAATTTTCTTCTGGGTCTCCAGAATGATAATGGCCGGATTGGAGTTCACCGGGCAGGTTCCGTTCAAGGACATTTACATAACCGCTCTGGTTCGCGACAAGAAAGGCAGAAAGATGAGCAAGAGCTTGGGTAATGGAATAGACCCCTTGAAAGTCATAGAACTTTATGGTTCCGATGCGATGAAGTTCACGCTTGCCTATCAGGCTGCGCAGGGTCAGGACATACTCATTGACATGGATTCGTTCAAATTCGGATCAAAGTTCGCCAATAAGCTTTGGAACGCCGCAAGGTTCATATTCATGAATTTGGAAGGCGCGGATCATATCGATATCGACGATATGCATTTGAATGACTATGACAAGTGGATCCTGCATAAGCTGAATCTTGCCATAGACAAGACTGCGCAAGCGTTTGCCGAATACAAGATAAATGAGTCCATGTGGGCTGTTTACGACTTTTTCTGGAATGATTTCTGCGATTGGTATATCGAATTCAATAAATCGAATATCCAATCTTCTGATCCCAGGGTCAAGAGCAAAACGGTTTCCATGCTTCTGCGCATTTTAGATGCTTCGCTTAAGCTCATACATCCGGTTATGCCTTTGATAACCGATGAGATATACCAGAAGATGCCGAATTCGTTCGGAACCCTCGCAAGCGCTCGGTATGCTGAAAAGGTTGCGGTGAATTCTTCTGAGATAAGCTTCCGCAAAGTGGAGAGCTTCAAAGATGCGATCAGATCCTTCAGGAATCTTAAGGTTGTCCTGGGGATCGAGCATAGCGTGAAATGCGAGGGCGTGCTGATCATTGATGATGACAGAATAGGCGAGTTCGTTTCCGAACAGAAGGAGATGGCAATGGATTTCGCAGGTCTTTCATCTCTTTCGATAGAGCAGCAAAGAAGTTCGTCCTATGTCTATAGCGCCGGTTCGGGTTTCGTTTCGGGAATCAGGAAGCCGGAGGACTTTGATCCGTCGAGCAGAGCGGATGAGGTCAGACGCGAGATCGAGAGAACGCAGGCCGATTTGCAGAAGAGCAATGCGAAATTGTCGAACGAGGGCTTTATGAGCAAGGCGAAACCTGAGGCGATAGAGAAGGAGCAGTCCAAAAAGAGCGAATTCGAGGAAAAGATATCCAAGCTCAATGGGATTTTGAAGATTCTGCAGGTGTGATTGTGGGGAATCGCCGTTCTTCCTTCGTTCTGTTTGCTTTGGTCCTTCTTTTCGCGCCTTTTTCCTTCGCTGCCGAAGAAGGTCTTCCCGCTGCTTCCGCTGCAAAGGCTCTTGGCGATTATTACGAAGCTACGGTCGAAGAGGCGGAGAATTTTCGCAATGCATTCGATACGGATGTTTTCGTCATTGAGGATTATTCCGAAAAGGAGGACGATGGCTATGCGATCGTGACATTCGCAATATCCGGAAAGGAATTTAAGATCATAAGCCGCAACGACATTCGCGATTACAAGAAAGAGCTCCGCAATGTCTTTTCAGCAGAGCTCGGAAGCCTTGTCAAGAATTCTGGTATTCGCATTTACAACAAATATAAGAACATTGTCGTGGCGAAAGGGGATATGAATGTTTCGGATTTGCTGGTTCTCAAGTCGATTGACGGCAAAAGCGGAACATATGTCGTCAATCAGGAGGGTTCTTTCGAAGAGGTGCAGGCGGATGGCAGCAAGAAGCAAAGCATCTTTTATTTTCTGAAGCCATTGAAGGCTGCGCACGTATTCAATAATGCCAGGCTCATCAAGAAGAAATTGCATCTGATGATAAGTGCGTCTTATGGATTTCAGTTCACGGATCCGTTCGGCCATATAGTAGAGGCGAGCGTCAAATCCACAAGGGCGTATCCGCTGTATTTGAGCGCTGGCCTTGTCTATATGCATCGGATAGGCGAAATGAACGGATTCGGGGTTCGTCTGGGAATGGAGACGTTCATGAGCATCGATAGCTTTTTCGGGCTTCAGACCGGATTGGGCTTTTTCGCTGCTTCCTGTTTTTCCGTTCTTTACGATATCCAGTCCGAATCCATCGCTTATGTTCCGGATTTGGAAATCGGATTCAAATGGTTTTTCGATTCGGAATACGCCATAAGCTTCGGCGCGCGTTTTGTCGATGAGTTTTCAAAAAAAGCGTTCGGCAATTCCGCTTCCTATTCCGGAAAGCGAAGCGCATGCCTTTCAATTGGCTTGCTCACCATTGTTTGAATGTCGCTTTCGGATTGGCAGGCTTTTAGAAGTGCCCTTAAGCTTCATTCGTTCCTTGCGGCAGCGGCGTTCAACATTGTTTTTTTTGAAAAAAAGCATATAATGGCCAGTATGTCCGAGAGATTTTCGGAGAAGGTGTTTCATTGCGGATGAAGAGAGTTTTCCTGATTGCTATCGCTTCGATTGCTTTGATGCAATCGCTTTTTGCGGATGATAGAGTGGATGTAAAAGGGATAAAGGACTTTGAAGTTTTCCGGAAAATGAAGGTTTTGGATGTTTTGGGATCCGTGAATATCAGGATGTTCTCCGATCGGGACGAGGTCAATAGCAAAGTGTTCGGTGATGCATGGCAGGATCTGATGATGGATAAGGCGGATGCCGAGGAATCGGTCAGGTACCATCTGGAGCTTATCGACATAGACATAGATGGGATTTCATACGATATAATCTGCCTGAAGGAGAAGAACAGCCTTGCTCGCGTAAGGTATTACATTTTGAACATTTTCAATGATGCGGATTCTGCTGAAACGTATTTCAAAAGATTGACGGCTGTCTATGACAACTATAGCGATTTGGTTTCCAAAAGCTCGGTCATGCAGCTTTTCCTTAATATAAACTATACCGAGAATCCGATGTTCGAACGATATAACTATTACATAATGGGATGGTATTACGATGATTCGTATTTCACCACCCTTTGCATCTTATAGGAGGATTTTTTTATGGCTACACCTACACCGCATAACAGTGCGAAGCTTGGAGACATCGCTGAATTGGTCATCATGCCCGGAGATCCGAAAAGGGCGGAATTCGTAGCGAAGAATTTTCTCAAAGACGCCAAATGCTTCAATGAAGCGAGGGGCATGCTCGGCTTTACGGGCGAATATGATGGAAAGAGGGTTTCCGTCATGGGGTCCGGAATGGGGATGCCGTCGATGGGAATATATTCCTATGAGCTTTTCGCTTTTTACGATGTCAAGCACATCATAAGGATAGGAACGTGCGGTTCGTATCTTTCGGACGCTCAGCTCGGCGATCTGTATCTGGTCAAGGAAAGCTGGACGGATAGCAATTTCGGCTGGACGCTTGCGAAGATTGAAGACAAATCGCTGCCTTCAAGCGATGAAATAAACAAGGCGCTCGCTTCTTCCGCTGCCGATGTCAAAATAAAGACGAAGGATATCAAAGCCTATGCTTCCGATATATTCTACAGGCCAGGCAAGCTCGGTGAGGAGATGTCGAATGCGGAAAAGGAGAAGATGAAGGGCATGGGAATAGCCGGTGTGGATATGGAAAGCTATGCTTTGTTCGCAAATGCCAAGCTTTTGGGGAAGAATGCCGCCTGCATGCTTACGGTCTCTGACGTGATAGGCTCCGATAGGAAAATGACTGTGGAAGAAAGACAGAATTCCCTCGTTTCCATGATAAAAGTCGCTCTTGGGAGCAGCAAATACCTTTTGAAATGAGAAAGCATCTCGCAATTGTCCTGCTGTTATCGTCGTTTGCTTCGGTTTTCCTTTCCTGCCATAATGGCGATCCGGATTATCCGAGGCATGATGAGATCAAATACGAATATAAGATTGATTTGGACGGGTACGTCCTTTCGAAGGCTTACGGTTATGAAGTCAACGAATGGTCCGTTCCATCGCAATGGAACGATAATTTGAATGGCGTCAAGAATGTAGTCGAAATAGGAAGCAATTCCTTCGTGTCATGGAGGCATTTGCGCGAAGTGAGCATTCCTTCGTCAGTAACCTGCATTCGCGAAGCGGCATTCGAGGATTTGCCCAAGCTCAAGAAGGTCAGGTATTCCGGCGGTTGCGAGATTGATACTATCGAATCCTATGCCTTTAGATATTGCAGCGCCATTGAGACGATAGAGGTTCCGTGCAAATTGAAGGTTATCGGAAAGCAGACGTATCAATATTGCGACGGAGCCACATCTGTCGTTTTCATGAAAAACGAAGCGAACGAGACGGGGCTTGAAGTGATAAACGAAGCAGCGTTCTACGGCTGTTCGAAGCTTTCTTCCGTGACCATACCGAAGAGTGTCGCCAAAATTGATCGAGGAGTCTTTTACGGCTGTTCGAGTTTGAAAAGCGTTGATTTCGAGGATGGCAGCGTGCTTTCGATAATTCAGGACAATGCATTTGGAAAGTGCGCTAGCCTTACATCGCTTGTCATCCCAAGAAGCGTCAGATTCATCGGGAAGAAGGTTCTTTCCGGTCAAAAGAAAGTGACAGTGCAATACAAGGGGAGTCAGGCGGAATGGGATTCCATAGTCAAGGATGAGGAATGGAAAGGCTCGGGGGATAGCGAGGTCGAAGTTGAAATTGTTTTCGCATCGACCTGATATGATGCGATTCGAGAGCCTTGTGGGATCTTCATCATGACGGATATCGGCGAAAGAATCCTCGCGGCGGCAGAGGCCGATTCGGAAATTGTTTCAAAAGTCGTCTCGTTTCTTAAGGAGAGCCCGGCTAAATACAAGGGTGATTTCATCCCGTTTTCTTTGGTTCCCGATGTTTTCGACGGTCATGCCAAATCGCTATTCGATAAGATAGCGTTCGATTTTTCGATAATTGTCAGCAAGACGCTTGAGCGCTTCATCGCTTCGCCTGAATTCAGGGGAAGAATCGAAATTGACGACAAACTGTTCGCGCTTATGGACAGGCTGGCATCGGGTATTCCCGAAGACGCTGCTGAGAAAGCGGCACTTGATGCCGCTTCGTTTTTGAGGTTCGATTGCTTATATTCCTTTGTGTCGGGCGTTGGCACGGTGGAAATATGCGAAGTGAATTCAAATGCTCTCGGCGGTATCGCCGAATCATTTTTCGTGGAGCAGGCCGTAGAGCTTCAACCTGCGTTCAGGCGATTCAAATCCGAAATGAATTTGGCAGGGTTCGGTTCCAAGATATACGATATTTGGGCCGATCGCATGATATCAAGATGCAAAGCGAATCCCAAGGCTTTTAAGCGCAGCGAGGCAATGGGAGAGAAACCGCATTTCGCTTTTTTGGTATTGTTTGATTCCGGAGGTCTTGATTGTTCGGAATTGCTGCACTTCAAGAAATATTTCGACGATCAGGGAATGGATTTCTCAATAGTGGATGTCAGACATCTCTGCATCGGCGAAGATGGATATTTTTACGGGGATGAGTCGTTGTACGGAGAATCAATGAAGCCTATTGATTTCGCCTATAATTACCTGATTTATTCTGATATCATGAGACATGAAAGCGAATGTTCCCATTTTCTTTCAAATCTAGGTTTGTCGAATACTGATTTGTTTCCGTTTCCGCTGTGTTTTCTGATTCAGGACAAGACTTTTCTTTCGGTTTTGCAAGATGCGTCCAAATCGCCTGTCCGCTGCTGGAAAAATCATCGTATTTTGCGTACTTGCGGCATTGGGGCGGGTGAAACCGATGACGCGATGTTGAAACGTTTTAAAACATGCAAATCCGAATATGTCCTCAAGCCATCCTCCTCTTATGGCGGTATGGGCGTCGTCTTCGGTTCGTCATGCGATCAGGATGAGTGGGAGAGGCTTCTGGATGCGGCTGCTAAAGGGCGGAAGGGGGAGTTTGTAATCCAGGAGGTCGGATCCGACGATGGCATTTTCATTATCCCCATTTCTCCTTGCGCGCCGAAAGACATGCAGGAGATTCGCCTGAAGCATGCAAGCCGCGTGGTCGGCTTGTTTTCCATTTGCGGCGGCTTTGCAGGAGCTTATGTAAGGGCAGGGTTCGATAATGTCGTGTCGGGCGCTGATTCCTCTTATTCCTGCGCATCGTTTTATTGTTCGGAGATGTCATGAGCGTTTTCAAAGCGAAAAGAAAGTCAACGACTGCGATCGATATGCTGAAGCGCGGATACGCTTTTGCCGAATCGCTGATTTCAAACGATGCAAGTATGATGCGCGAGAGGAGGCTGAAGATTCTAAGCGAACTCGAGTCTTCCGACATCAAGGCGCACGGCAAGGTCTTCCCCGTATCTGCGATTCCGTTGTTTTTCAGTCATTCCGATGTGGAGTTCTTCAGCATGGTGGTGACGAAAGTGTGCGTCTTGCTCGAGAAAATCACAAAGTTCTATGTGGAGGATGAGGAATATAGAAAGATATTTAAGCTTGACAAAAGGCTTGAAAAGCTGATTCTGATACCCTCCAGTCCGATATTCTCTTCGCCTGTAGGCAGAATAGATGTCTTTTTGAATAGGAGCGGCTTGAAAATATGCGAAGTGAATACCGATGGCACGGGAGGTATGAGCAGAAGCGATTGCATCAATTCCATGATTTTGGAGTGTGCTGCTGTTCGGAACGCGTATCCGTCGGCCGAATCGAAAAGCACGGTTCTCAAAGTCGCTTATGAGCTTGCGAATCATTACTACAACCATTCGCCCAAGCCTAAATCCAAGCCCATGTTCGCAGTTGTCGATTTCAAGGAGGAAGGTGTTTTCAGTGATTTTGACAGATTTGTCACCTGTTTCAAGAAGTTTGGAGCATATTCGGACTTCGTTGATATGAGGGAACTTGATTTTGACGGCAAGAGACTTGTCAGTCGCAAGAACGGCCGTTCGATCGACATGATATACCGCAGGGCCGTGTCCAGCGTCGTTGCGGAGAGGATGGACGAATGCGAGCCGCTCTTGGAGGCGATAGAAAAGAATAAGGTCATGGTCTTAGGGGATTTCAAATCCACGCTGATGCACTCGAAGAGCATAAGCGCGGCGGTTTTTCACCCGGAGACATTGAAGCGCATAAGCGCGGATGATAGGAAAATCATCGAACTGTTTTTTCCACGGACTTATTTCTTCGATAAGGAATGCGTTGACGGCGATTTGCTGGCTGATGTCAGGGCCAATAGGGCCAAATGGGTTTTAAAGCCGCAGGAGGGGTTTGGCTCCCATGGCGTCATCTGCGGGAAAGATGTTTCCGAAAGCATCTGGAACGACTCGGTCGATAGGCTGTTCGATTCGGGATACATGCTTCAGGAGTTTTGCGATTCCCTGAAATTCCCGACGCTGAGGCTTGATGGCGGTTCCATATCCGGCATGCCTCTTATGATCGGTATTTATTTCGTAATGGGGCGGTTTGCAGGGCTTTACAATCGTGCGGGAGCGAACGGAATAATCGATTTCGAGCATGACGGTCTTTTTTATCCGAGCATCTATACCGGTTCGGTCGGATGACGGATCGGCTCTTGATTAAAAAAAAACACTTTAATATAATGATTCCGAGCCTGATATAAGAAATATAACAAGTTTATAGCAGTATATGGGGTGTCCTGCGATGCGGTTTCGGCTGCACTGCGTGGGACACCTTTATTTTTGGGAAGGGATATGGGGAGAAACGCCAAGGGAATATCCAGAACTTGCGCCTATGAAAGCTTAAGGAATGAGATCGATGCCATTTTAGGCTGCTATGGCCTTCAAGCGGTTGATATAAGCGTAAGAAGGTCATCCGGCAAAGCATTGCTGGATATTTACCTGGCTAAGATGAATTCCGGAATCGCATGCAGTCCCAATACTTCGGATTTGGAGGAGGCGTCATCTGTCCTTCATATTTTTTTCGATGATTATTTCAGGGATCAGGATTATGTCATGACATTGTCTTCGCCGGGATTGAACAGATGTCTTAAGACGTTGTATGAGCTTAAATTGTTCAATGGCAGAATGGCGAATGTGTCGTTTGCGGATGAAAACGGCGAATCGGTTTCCGTTGTCGGGAAGATCGTTTCCGCCGATGATGATAAACTGGCGTTGTTTTTGAATTCGGGCGAGGTGATAATACCTATTGATTCGATAAGAAACGCTTTTTTGGAGGAATGAGAGATGGCAGATGGAGGAGCAGTCGGTTCGTTTGGCAGGAGAGGACGCAAGGCGGAAAAGGAAGAGGAGAAGCCTTTGACGCTTAAGGAAGCGATCGAATTGATGATGGAAGAGAGAAAATTGACTCGCGAAGCCGTTCATAAACTTATCGAGGATTCCATCAGGGCATCGTATAAGAGCAAGTTCAAGACCGATGAGAATTGCTATGTCGAAATAGCCGATGACGACAGCGAGGTCAATTTGTATATGATAAAGACGGTTGTCAGCGACGATGACCTCCATGACAATCTTATGGAGATGACTCTTTCGGATGCAAAGAAAATAGGCAGCGATGCGGAAATCGGAGACGACGTGCTCCAGCTTCTCGACATAAAGACGCTCGAGAGGACGTCGGTTACAAGCGGAAAGCAGAAATTCAAGCAGAGCTCCAAGGAATTCCAGAAGAACAAGCTTTATAACGAGTTCAAGACCAAGGAGAAGGAGATAATAGTCGGATATGTGCAGAACATAGACCAGCGCTCCGGCGATTGCTATGTCGATCTCGGCGGCGGGAATTCGGGGGTGCTTCTCAGGCAATATCAGAGCCCGCTTGAATCGTATAAAAAGGATGATAAGATATATTGCTATGTCGAAGAAGTCAGGATGAGGGATCGCGGCGTCGATATAATATTGTCCAGGACGAGCGGGCAGCTGGTGCGAAAATTCCTCGAAATAAATGTGCCTGAAATAGCAGACGGTACGATTCAAATTTACAAGATAGTGAGGAAGGCCGGCTATAAATCCAAGGTTGCCGTGTTCACCGAATCGAAGATATTGGATCCTGTCGGGACCTGCGTAGGGCAAAAGGGTTCGAGAATACAGAACATAGTGCGCGAGCTGCATGGCGAGAAAATCGATATCGTGGAATATGACGAGCTGGTCGAGCAATTCGTGGCGAATTCGCTGACTCCTGCGGTTATCAAGATGGTTCGCGTCATGGACTACGAGTCCAGAAAAGTGTATGCGGTATGCGATGACAAGGAGCTTTCCTATGCGATCGGAAAGGAAGGGCTTAACGTTCAGCTTGCCAACAAGCTCACCGATTGGCTGATAGAGATAAAGTCGGAGAAGCAATACGGAGAGCTTAATTTGGATTCGGATACGAGAAGCGAGGCGGATGAGCTCTTCGCATCGGATTCCGTTTCGCCGGAAGCCGACGACGGGGATATAGAGACTCTCAAGGTCGCCGATGATCTTCCGAAAGCAGAGCATTCTCGTGGTGCGGATGCGCTTGGCCATGGAGCTGCCTCCGCAGCAGCGGAGCAGGCGGAGAATCCGGCGGAAACGTCATCGGACAACGAGGATCAGGAAGACGATCTCATATTTTCCGAACTTCCGTTTTCCGATAAGGTCAAGGAGAAAATCGCTGCGAAAGGCATCGAGACGGTCGTGCAATTCGCTGATTTGGGAGCTGTTGATATTATGGAATTCTTCCAGTTCACGACAAAGGAATATAAGGAGTTCGTCAGCGTATTGGGCGAATATGTCGAATTGGTGGACGAAAACTAGAGGGACGGATATAGCGTATGACCGAGAACAAAAACGATTCGCCTAAGAACGATCAGCAAAGCGTGATTCGAAGCAAAAGCAGGGTGATCAAAAGGAACAGGAACGTCCTTGCGGGCGGCCAGGAGCCGCAGGAGAAAAGCGCCTCCGCAGCGGCTCACGACGTTCCGAATTCCAAAGAGCCTGTCGAGCACAAGATGCCCAGGATAATAATCAAACGCTCCTCATTGCCGAAGATCAATCAGGATAGGCATTTGGAAAGCGTGAATTCCTCGAAACCCGTTTCGGTTGATGCGGATCGGCAGAAACCCGTCCTGCAGCACGATATCACGAACGCTTCAGCGGTCGAGAACGTTCAGCAAGCCGCAGGCGCATCTTCTGATGTGAAAGGCGCGCCGGTTGTTCAAGCGCCTTCTTCCGATGCATCGAAAAACGTTGCAACGAAGTCGCTTGGCGCCAACGCGTTGAAAACTTCGGTTTCATCTCCGCCAGGCGTCTCGGTTGCATCCGCCGGCAGATTCACAGCGCCGAAGATATTCAGAGAGGAAAGGCCTGCCGCTCCGGTTCGGCAACCTCAGCCTGCTAAAGCCGCTTCCGCTCCAAGCGCCGCTGCTAAGAGTCCTGCTTCCCCCGAAGCTCCTGATCGTCCGAGAACAATAACTCCGTCCTCTGAGGTTGTGATTCCCGTTCGAAAAAGGTTCACCATCATAAAGGATTCCCAGAATCTTCCGCCGATTAGAGGAGCAGGGGTGTCAGCTAGCGGTCGCATGATGTCAGCCGGAATAGTCGGCGGCAGGTCTGTGTATGGTCGAGGCAGATTCGGCCAGCAGAGAACCGGCGGGCAGGGCGCCGGAGGATTCAACAGGAGTCCTTTCAGAGTCGCCAGCATGAATAAGGCTTTCGAGGTGGCTCAGCCGATCGGTGCCAAGCGCAAGCCTGCTGCGCCGTCTCGAAAAGGAGGCTATCGCGGCGAGAAGGTTCAGGACGAGAGGGAATTCGATATCGCGAAGAAGAAGAAGATCAATTTCGATACCGTCCCGAAAAGAATAGATATCATGAACTTCATCACGCCAGGCGAACTCGCAAGGAAGATGAACCTTAAGGCTGGAGACATAATCTCAAAGCTGATTTCCATGGGCAGCATGGTGACGATCAACGAGCAAATCGACAGCGATACCGCAACTATAATCGCAAACGAATTCGGATGCGAAGTTCATATCGTGGATTTGTACCAGGAAACGCTGATAGAGAACATCGCATCCAGCGAGGAGAACATGCAGCGCCGCGCCCCGATCGTGACGGTCATGGGACATGTTGATCATGGTAAGACAAAATTGCTTGATGCCATCAGGCTTTCCGATGTGGTTGCTGGAGAGGCTGGCGGAATCACGCAGCATATCGGGGCGTATAAGGTCAGCAACAAGCGCACGGGCAGCGACATCGTGTTCATAGATACGCCGGGCCATGCCGCGTTTTCGGCGATGAGGGCTAGAGGCGCGAAGGTCACTGATATCGTCGTGCTCGTAGTGGCTGCGAACGATGGAGTGATGCCTCAGACCGTTGAGGCCATAGAACATGCCAAAGCAGCAAAGGTTCCCATTATAGTCGCTATTAATAAATGCGATCTTCCGGAGGCTAATCCCGACAAGGTAATGCAGCAGCTTTCCGAGTATAATCTCATACCGGAGGAATGGGGCGGCGATACGCAATTCGTGAAGATATCCGCGAAGAAGCGCGAGGGCATTGACGATTTGCTCGACTCCATCATAGTTCAGGCTGAAATGCTCGATTTGAAAGCAGATCCGACCATAAGGGCTACCGGAACGATTCTAGAAGCTAAAATAGATCAGGGTCGAGGCGTCGTAGCTACGGTGCTTATAAAGGAAGGCACATTGTCGAAGGGCGATAATTTCGTCGTAGGAATCTATCAGGGCCATGTCAAGACAATGACCAACGACAAGGGCAAGAAAATCACTCAGGCGCTTCCGTCGGATCCGGTCGAAATCACAGGATTGAGCGATGTTCCGAAAGCGGGAGATCCGTTTCAGGTTACGGAAGATGAGCATACAGCCAAGGTCATTTCCGTGAAAAGGCAGGAGCTCGAAAGGCTTGGCCAGCTTCATTCGTTCAAGAGGATTTCGCTTGATAACGTCTATGATACGATAAGCAAGGGCGACATACCAGAATTCAACATCATCATCAAGGGAGATGTGCAAGGCTCCGTCGAAGCGATTTCCTCAGCTATTCAGAAACTCGAGACTTCATTGATAAAGCCTGTGATTCTGAGATCTCAGGCCGGTGCCATCATAGAGGATGATATCAATTTGGCTTCGTCCGTCGAAGGCGGCGCGCTGATCATCGCTTTCAATGTCAGGCCTACTCCAAGGGCTCAGTCAAAGGCGGAAGCGGAGAAGATAGAGATAAAGAAATACAATGTCATTTACGATATAATCGAGGATATCAAG
>CAMOXM010000034.1:0-12929 GCA_946629155.1 uncultured Spirochaetaceae bacterium
CGATTCCGAGATAGAACGCGACCTTATCATCGTTGAGCAGCTTCTCGACGGCTTCGTCATCCGTGGTCTGATATACGAATCCCCTTTCCTTGAGAAAAGAGTAAATGTTCTTGCGTTTCGCCATGCCCTTCAGTCGTTGACCCTTTCAAGATATTCCTTCGTTTCCGTGCTGACGCGCACCTTCTCGCCTTTCTTTATGAAAATCGGAACCTTGATTTCCAGACCGCGATCCGTCGTGGCATATTTCGTCGTTCCCTGAACAGTATCGCCTTTGACCGCATCCTCGCACTCGGCGATCTCATAGACCATCTTCGTCGGAAGTATTATATTGAGAATCTCGTCGTTGTAAACCGAACATCTGTAGCTTTCGCCCTCTTTCATGAAATACTTGTGGTCGGGGAAGCTGGAAACGGGAACCTCCGTCTGCTCATACGTGGCGGTGTTCATCATAATGTAGTTGTCCTTCTCCATATAGACGAACTGGTAATCGATATCCTCTACCGTAATATCCTCGGCATTATCCTGGCTCTTCATCGTTTCCGAAAGAACCTGACCGTCGGACGGGCTCTTGAGCTTAAGCCGGACGAAAGCGCTTCCTTTACCGGGATTCACGAACTCCCTTTCAATGCACACGAACGGCTTGCCCTTTATGAGAAGCGCCGTTCCCTTGCTGATCTGACCTGCTTTAATCATATTTTCCTCACATTAAATTAGAACGCAATTTTTCATTATATAAGGAAAAACTCAAACTTTCAATTTTTTCTTGTACGATGGCGTGCACCTGCGGGCGATAAATCCATCAGTCGCTTCCGAGCGCCGATCCATGCACGAAGGCGAAATCGGGCTTTGAGGTTTTTAGAAGCGCCCTTTACATTTACTTTCGTTTTTTTCCTTCTTTACGACTTTTTCTTCTTTTATCATCTACTGCTCCTCCTTGGGAAAGGTTGTCTAATATTACAAAAAAAACGGTCAAGTAAGGCACAGCGATGCAACAAGCGATTTCATTTGACAAATTATGTCGGATGCGATATAGTTGTTTTCGAGGTAGCAGTTTGGAAAAGGATTGTGAGCTTTTGCTTCTTGAAAACCAGGTTTGTTTTCCGACATATGCGGTTGCGAACAAGATATTAAGACGCTACAAGCCGCTTTTGAAGGAACTGAATCTGACTTACACCCAATACATCACAATGATGGTTCTATGGGAAAAGGAAACGGTAAAGGAAAAAGATTTGGTCAAAGCGCTTTACCTGCAAGCCAATACGCTCACCAGCCTGCTCAGGAAGTTGAAAAAGAAAGGTTATGCGGAAATACGCAAGGATGAAAAGGATAAGCGCAACATCAACATTTCCATTACCGAAGAAGGCCGTAAGCTGAAAGACAAGGCGGTTAACGTTCCGAAAACGCTTATAAACGAGCATTGGCTTGCAGACGAAGAGGTCAGAACCTTCAAGGAGCTGCTATCAAAACTGTTAAAAGGAGAATGGGGCAAATGATCATAAAAGCGGTCAAGTTCAGAAAAGACGGCTTCTACACCCAGCCCTTCGTTTTCGGAGGCGAAGAGGGCAAGGAAAAGTTCGACAAAAACATACGATATCGCGGGAGCCTGCAAAACTATCTGATAGATACTGGAGACGAGGTGATTTTGGTTGATACCGGAATCCCTGCGGGAACACCTGAAGAGAATCCGAATGAGGATAGTCCGATCTATACGGGAAAGGATATTTGCACCTATATGGAAGCATTCGCTTCTTTGGGATACAAGCCGGAACAGGTCACGAAGATTCTCCTGACACATAAGCACAGCGACCATTCGGGGGAGCTCAAATCCTTCCCTAACGCGAAGATCTATGTTAACGAAGAAGAGGTTTCAGCCGCAGAGTTGCAAGGGATAAGCAATATCGTGCCTGTGAAATTCACTGATGGCGCATATTACAATTTCCCGGAAAGCCAGAAAATAGCCGACGGCATATATTACATAAAAGCCAAAGGACACACCAACGGCAACAGTCTCGTCATCGTTGAAAACGATGATCTGTTCTATATGCTTCAGGGCGATATCACTTATGTTGACGAAGCGCTTTATGCCAACAAGCTGTCAGTCGTTTTTGATGATATTGCTGCGGACAGAATAACTTTTGACAGGGTCCGCGAATTCGTCCGCAACCACCCTACCGTCTATTGCGGCACGCATACTCCGCAAGGGTATGAAAACCTCGAAGCGAAGCGCATCATGGACCTTGACCATCCTGTTGAGACAATCCTCGCAGAAGTGAGTTTCACGAAGAAGGAGGCATCGGGAAAGTATGTTTGCTCCATCTGCGGCTACGTCTATGATCCTGCCGAGCATGACGGCGTGGCATTTGAAGATCTCCCCGACGATTGGAAATGCCCGCGCTGCAAGCAACCAAAGAACAAATTCAATCCAGCATGAAAAAGGGGGTTCTGTCAGCTCTTCCATAAGGAGCAAATCAGGGCCCGCAAGACTGCATTGCAAGCGTTTGCTTGATCATTCATACAGACCGCTTTCGTGGCGGTCTTTTTTATTGACAGACAACAAACGGACAATATCAGGAATCGCATTCAGGTAGTCCCAAAACAGAGCAATCGCTTTCATGGATTGCGCCTGCATAGCTAAGGAAGGAGTTTTGAAAAAATCTCTTTTAAAAGTATGGCATCTGGTTCTGTTTTGTCAAATCATTTGACACATTTGAGGTTTTATACAAATGCCACCAAGAACATCTCATATTCATCCGAAAAGTGCGCAATGTTCTCGGAATCCGCGACAAACGGCTTGGCATCCAATCCATCGAAAACGACGGCAATGACTTCGTTGTTCCTATCAAGGATGCGAACCTGCCGCAAAAGCTCTGCGGAAAGCTGCTTCTTTTTCATCAGCTCTTTGACTGTTCTGACCTTGCCGTCAAACAAAATCGCGTCATCGAGACGAGCCGACCGCATATCAAACGATTTTTTGACAACCGCCACGAAATCGGAGGGCATTTTGGGCAAACTATCCCTGATGAAAGCGACTTTGACAGTTGATACTATCGCCCTGCCACCATGCGGAATGTCAAATACGCCCTCGTTTTCGATGCAAATCCTCCATGACTCGCTCGCACTATCGGAACGATTCAAGAAAAGCAAGTCGCCCTTTCTATGAAGTATCACCACATCGCCTTGCATCAGCCTGCCGGAGTTACTGCCGTTGCACGCCAAATCCATTATGCCGTCTATGCTTTTACGGCTTATCCTGTTGTTATTGGAATTTCTATACCCAAGCAAGGTGAATGCCGAAAAAATCGCATCATGCGCCATATCGGGCCGTGCGATCTGCGATTCGCGACACTTCCTTCTTTGCGCCAAAGCATTGCCATAAGATGGGAAAACTTCGTCCAAAACAGGCCTGAGCCTATGCCTTATCGAGGTACGCAAGGCATCGTCCTGCAAGTTGGTGGAGTCCTGAGAAAAAGCAAAGCCACTGCTTTTGACATGCTCTTCGTTTTCCGCATGCGTAATGGAAAGGAGCGGCCTATAGATATTGCCGATTCTCTCTTCTATGGATCTGGAAAGATTCCCGCCTCTGAAAAAATTGATAATATCGCTTTCATCGCAGTCGTCGCGATTGTGAGCCGTAAGAATGCGGCTTATTCCATTTGATTCGCAATAATCGCCTATCAGCCTGTAGCGAACCTCTCTCGCCGCCCCCTCGATCCCCATACTGCGAGCGAGCGCATCTATCTCGCTCCTGTCGGCATCGAGGACAACCAAACCAATGCCCAGCTTTTCGGAGTTGCTCCTATTAAGCTCGATTTCCCTATCAAGCTCCGCCTCGCTTCTCAGATGATGATTGACATATATGGCGATAACATTCGGATGAACTCGCGAAAGCGATAGGAGAAGGGAAAGGCTGTCCGCGCCTCCGGAGAATGCGACGGCAAGGCTGTCGTCAGCAACTATTTCAAAGCGTTTCAAAAAGCAATGAACTGCATTATCTATCTTGTTTGCTTCTCGAATCATTATGAGTATGCAAGCGCTCGGCTCATTATGCGGTCATCATCTATAATTCTTCTCTATATCTTGCCATCTCGGAACTTGCATTTCCATTCCGTATTGTTTGGCATAACTCTCCTTAAACCTCTTAAGCCATGTTCCAGATTCCTCTTTCGTCTTAGGATTCTGCCATACGGTCTGTTCTATTTCGGAGATGTAATCCTCGACTTTTTCAAAAGGCTTGTACCTGCTTTTCTCACTATAAAACATGCAAGGTCTTATCTTGTGCACTACATTCGCTTTAACCTGAAGCTTCAACGGCCAGTCTTCGCTAGAAGAAACAATCTCCCAAACCTTCTTTAGCCATAAGTCTCTTATAAGAACCTTTCCATCTTCCGTCATTTCATATCCAAATATTAGATGATCTGTGAAAAGCATGTATGGCTTTTCTGTTATTTCTTCTTCGTACATTCTAAAATCCGCTATATCGAAGCCAGGCCCTGCGCACCTATTGAACGCCTTGACCTCCAAAAGATCGGATTCGGTATCATTAGGATTCAAAAAGAAATCCGGTGGCATCTGCGTATTATCGTTTACAGCATATTCCACATTATTATGATCCGACCAGCCACGAAGCCACTCTTGAATAATATTTCCGACAACGTCTCTTTGTTTTACGGTTATATTTTGTTTTAAAATAGAAATAGCAGATGGTTTTATCTCAGATGCAAAAACGCATTCTGAAAAATATCCAAGTTCCTCTGCCGCCAATTCAAATCCTTTACGGATTCCTCCGATTCCAGCAAACAGATCAATAAATCTAATCCTGTTCATGCAAATTTTGATTTTTCCTTTCGGAACATTTCCTCTTCGCCGCTTCGAAATCGCCGTCCTTGATGAAATCCATGACAATATCAACCGCCTTCTCGCAACTTTCCTGAAGAACGGAAATCTTCTCAGGGCTCATTTTGCGAAGCACGCTATCCGCAGCATTCAGGACGATGCCGTTGACCGTCTCTCTGCCGACGCCTATGTACATGCGATAGAAATCGTTACCCTTGGGATTCAGCGACATTATGCTTTTGAGCCCGTTGTGACCGGCGCTGCTGCCCTGATAATGAAATCGAATCTTGCCCGGCTCCAAGTCGATGTTATCGCAAAAAATTATAAGCTTGTCTATCGGCTCTTTTCTAAGATAGGAAAAAACCTCTCCCGACAAATTCATGAAGGTGAGAGGCTTTACGAACTTCACCTTGCCCGCTTCAGACACGTAATCGCTTTCCAGAAAATTATCCTTCTTGCGTTCCTGCAAGCAAAACTTGGATTGTGCAATATCGACGCATCTGAAGCCTACATTGTGGGCGGACAAAGAATATTCGAGGCCTGGGTTGCCAAGCCCCATGACAACAATCACTTCTTAGCTTCTTTGTCTTTATCAGCAGGCGCAGCGGCCGCAGCTGCCTGTTCGCCTTCGGCGGCTTGAGCCGATTCAGCAGCAGCAGGAGCATCATCCTGTCTGACGAACTTAACCGTGGCGACGGTGGTATCAGGGTCGTCAAGGAACTTAACGCCTTCTATCGCAGGTATGTCTTTGACGGACATATTCTCGTTGGCGCCAAGCTTGGACACGTCCAACTCTATGACGTCTGGCAAGTTTCTCGGCAAACATTCGATTTCAACATCTCTTTCGATCTGCTCAAGCACTCCGCCTTCCCTAACGCCGACGGGCGTTCCCTTCAAAACGATCGAAACCCTCGTGGTGAGAAGCTTTCCTCTCTTTATCTCATAGAAATCGAGATGCAGAATGCTATCGGTGATCAGATCATCCTGAACCGCCTTCAAGAAGCACTCGACCTCTTCCCTTCCCTCGATCTCCAAATCGATAAGAGACGTCTTGGTCACTTTGCCTCTGAGCCTGTTGAACTCCAATGCGCTTACGCTGAACGAAAGCGGTTTCTTCTGCCCATACACCACACAAGGTATCCTGCCGCTCCTCAGAAGCCTTCTAGAGCCCCTGGAGCCGAAATCCTCCGTCCTTTCAATTCCCTTAAGCCTAATCGATTCCTTAGCCATAATGATCCTCCTTACTCTCGCAGCCAAAACACGGATGCAAAGCGCTCCTCATGCATCTGCTACCATAGAGTTTTGTTTTTTTCATGATGCTTTTGAAAATAGACCATGTTGAACCAGCCGCCTGCTTCAACCAAGCCTAAAAACCACCTCAAGCCATCTTTTCGGTTTAGGCGGATTCGAACCGCCGACCTCAAGTCCCCCAGACTTGCATGCTAACCCCTGCACCATAAACCGAAACTATGCCGCGCGAAGCAATGCGACAACTGCCATTCTATTTTATGCCAATGAACATTAAAGTTCAAATCCGTGCTAAGGTCTGATGTTTCGCTGCATGGAAAACAAACGCATAATGTGGTATAATTTAATGCGATGAGCCGAAGAACAATGGAGGATTGCAAGCGATAAATTCGGAAGCGGCAATACTGCTAACATAGGCAGCATCCAAAAAATTGATGATATATTGAATGGAAATGGTGTTTTTGCCAAAGCAGGAGAAGATATTTTCGATGATTACTGGATAAATTTCGGCAAAATTGAAATCCTCGCAAACGGCAAGCGGAAAAAACTGTCATCGCTTGAAGAATACCTGCGATACCGTAGTTTGCCTATGACATTAAATAATCCTAAAGCGACAAAAAGGAAAACGATATGAATGACAAGATTTTTGTTCCGCCCATTAAGATACAAGGAATCAAAACGAAGTTGGTTCCGCTTATTCGTCAAAGCATCGTCATAGATAAAGAGTCAACACGAATAGAGTCGTTTATGGGTTCAGGCGTCGTTGGATTCAACAGCGATCATGGGACCCATTAGACTTTTTTTTCTAAACCGTGCTTTGCTTCAACGGAATGATCAGATTCAACAAAGAATACGACTTCAATGTTCCATACGGGCACAAACCGAAACGCTTCGCAAAGGCATGCATAACCAAAATCGTCAATCAAGTCGCTCATGTTTCGAAAATGCTGCAAAGGCATTCGTGGAATTTCCTTTGTCAATCGTTCGAAACGACAATGGCCATGGCAAACGCCGACGATTTCATTTATTGCGATATTATCTTCACAGGTTTGATACAAAGCAAATGCGCTTGAAATCATCATTTATCTTATTGAAATTCAATGAATTATGAATATCTTAGGATTTTGCGAATAGCCTTAGTGTCGAAAAAATAGAGCGGTTTTCACTAAATTTGGGTATTTTGACAAATTTACAGGGGATTTTAAATGCACCCCCTTGCACCCCTTTTTACACGATTGCAAAGAATGTGATTTAATCCCGTTTTAAAGTATAATTCTCTTATGTTTGATGTGAAAATTACGGCAGCGAAGAAAGTCTGTCACAAGGATTTGATTGAAAAATACGAAAACCCGATTGAGCATGCCTGTGATGCGAAAGAGGGAGATGAGTGGATCTCGAAGGACGGATTATGCCCTCAGGGGTTCTGCCAGAGCGCATGGATGAACCTGCAGCCGTTCGTGTTTGCCCTTGCATCTGGTGCAGAGAACTTTTACGACGGATGGATGAAGGACAAGAGGTCTGCGATGATTTCCTGCAATGACGGATTCCGACCTGTGAGTTTTTACATTGAAGTGTTAGGAGAGTAAAATGCGAGTAAGTTTTGGCAAGAAGCCTCTGATATATCCTCAGCCGGTTCTTATAATCGGAACATACAATGAGGACGGTAGCGTGAACGCAATGAATGCGGCATGGGGCGGAGTCGGAGATGACCATCAGGTTTTTCTGTGTCTTTCCCCGGAGCATAAGACGGTGGAGAACATCTTGAAAAGAAAGGCGTTCAGTGTGCAGTTTGCAACCGAGGACACGGCAGTTCCTTCCGATTATGTCGGAATAGTTTCGGGAAACAACGAAAAGGATAAATTCAGAAAGAGCGGTCTGTCTGCTGAAAAATCTAATGTTGTTGACGCACCGGTTCTAACTGACTATCCTGTCAGTATCGAGTGTTCTCTTGTTTCCTACGAGAAAGAGCATTGCCACTGTTTCGGCGAGATTCAGAATGCAACTGTTGATGAGAAGGTATTGACTGATAAAAAGGTTGACGTAAACAAGCTGAAGCCGCTTGCGTTCGACATAGGCAATGGAGCATACTTGTCATTTTGCAGGACATTTGCAAAGGCATTTGATATCGGTAAAAAGCTGAAATGAATGGCATCCGCTTCAGATTATCTCGAATTCGTACTGGAGCAGCTCAGAAAACTTGAGGGGATAACCTATATTAAGATGATGGGTGAATATCTTCTCTATTACAAGGGAAAGATATTCGGTGGAATTTATAATAACAGACTTCTTGTAAAGGATATGCCTTATCCAAGAAGTCTGATGCTTTATGTAAAACATGAACTTTCTTATGATAAATATCCAACTTTATGAGGTCAGCTCAAGCAGTTTCGAAGGGGTATTTTAGAAATTTTTAAGGAGTGGTCGCGGAATGGAAAATAATAGTATTAGCCTTTCGCTGTTTAGTGTGGGTAAATCCGTAGAATTGTGCTGTAATTCTCCCCATTATGACGCAATTGGAATTGTCCGCGGCTGCGCTGAATCTGCAGTCCCCTTGGTTTGTCAAGGAAGTAAGCTTCGCCCAGGACGGGAAGTCTGCCCTTCCCGAGCTGCGCATCGCCATCGATTTCGAGAAAGGCTCGGCGTTCGAATGCACGGAAGAAGGCTGCAGCGAAAAATGCAAGGCCCATGGTACGCAGGAAAGAACCTGGAGGCGCCTGAACTTCTTCCAATACAAGACGTTCATCCATGCGAAGGTTCCAAGGGTTAAATGCGAAAGGCAAGGACAGCGCCGCCGTGAGCGGCTTCGCAAGCGATTTCAGCGCCCATAAGGGCAGGAAGGATAGCGTCTCGCCAGTCACCTGTAACATGTCCCTGGGATTCAGGAAAGGCATCGAAAGCAACTTCCCCGATGCGCAGAGCGTCATAGACAAGTTCCATGTCGTGAAGCATCTCAATGAGGCCTTGGACAACTTGAAGAGGAGGGAGTCGAAGGAGAACGGCGAGCTGATAAGCTGGATGATGCGTTCGAGAATAGAAGAGGCGAAAAAGGTTGCGAGGATGTACGAGCGGCACTTCAAGGAGATCCTGAACTACTTCCTTTACAGGAAAACGAATGCGATCCTGGAAGGCATGAACAGTGTAATCCGGAATATAAAAAGAAGGGCCAGAGGATTCAAAAACCTGGAGTACTTCAAACTGATGATCTATCTGAATTGCGGAGGACTGAACATCAGAACCGTCAAGCTGGCTTGAGCGCTTCTACCCGCACTAAACAGCGAAAGGACTGTTTTTCTTATTAAAATCAACCGCAACGGCCACAGGTGCTCTCTATGCGACAGGTTTTTAGAAGTGTCCTAAAACGCAAATTCAGAAAGTCCCAACAGTGAGTTTACAAAACCATCTCTTAATGCCTTCGCCCTTTCGCCTCGTATTCATCAATTCCAACCCTTATGATGACAACATTTCCGACCATTTCCTTTGAAATATCAAAATCCCTGCCGGTTTGGCATTTCATGAACAGTTTAAGGGCATCCGCCTTTTCATCATCACCACTAAGGATTTCCGCGTTTCCAAACCCGACGAACGACATGTATTTATAGCCATATGCACAGGCCGTCTCGCCTTCCGTCATCTCCACATTGCATTCTATCTCAATGCAAACCGACCGGTTTTTCCCTATCAAATCAAGCTTGTGGCCTTCCATAGCCGAATGGAAATAGAAGAAAATCCTTCCGTTCTCCATTTCAAATCCGTAGCTCATCGGAATCACATACGGATACTTGTCATCGAAGAAAGCAATGTGGGCGATTCTGCCGCGCGTAAGAATTTCCTTGATATCATCAATGTAAGTCAGCTGCCTGTCTTTTCGCCTCATATCTCCTCTCCGTGTCAACTGCATTGCCATATGCGTTTGGCATTGCCCGGCAAAAGCCTCAATGGCACTTCTAAAAATCTCAGAACGTCATCGTGAAGCTCTTGACCTGTCTTCCGTCACGCGCGCGTTGGATGTAGAATGTGTATTCCCCCTCCTTTACGCCGCGGCTTTTGATCACATTCTGGTTTGCTGTCATTTTCTGCTTTATCATGGTGAAATAATTGCAGGCAACCGGATCAAGCGCAGAATCTCTTGAGGCATCGCTTGAGTTGTCTCCGAAAGCATAATACTTCACATTAGCATCCCACTCGGTAAAATAATCTTTCAAAACAGCACTCATCAGCGATATTTCATTCTGCGTCGAGCCTCGAGGCGCGCTAAAACTCATCAAGTATTCGCCAGAAAGATTGTTCGGCCTCGTAAAAGGCAGATGATGACGCACCCATTTGGCAATACTATAGTCTGTAGTAACCGGATATGGCACATAAGCGTCTTTCAACCATACTGACGTAACGCAAAGCCCTGTCGTAGTGCAAACCTCGAACATCGCATTCCTGTTGTTCTTGTCATAACTGCTCGGCCGAGTGTAAAGCGAATAGAAATCAAAGGTCGCAGCATTCGTCTGAATCGGTTTCGGAGCTTCGCAAAGCCACTTCGAATTCCAGAAGTAATTTTCATCCTTCCTAAGCGTGATATGCGGTGCGGATACGTTCCACGCCGATTTGTCTCCTCCCTGGCTTCCGTTTGTCGTAGGAGTGAACACGATGGAAGTGTCGGGAATGGAACGGCTTGTGGATTGGCTCACGGTTATGCCCGCATTGACTCCCCCTGTGGGACCCGCAGCGGTTCCGCCGACACTGCCGCCTATAGTGAAGCTGGAGCCTGTCGTAAAATTCGTCGATCCGGATGCGTTCTGCGGAGAACAATCAGTCACCCTAAGGATTCCTCCCGGCAAGCTCACGCTCACCGAAGCAGCATCAAGATACGGTCCCTCATAGCCTTCTTGCGAGCTATAACTGAAACCATGAATTCCTCCCAGCTGCTGATTGTTGAACACGACGGATGTCCTCGCAAGATAGTATTCCTTCTGATTCGCAATGTCACATGCCGTCCAAACATCAAAAAAGGTTTGCACGACCTCCTTTTTGCCATTCAACCTTCCGTCATAGTGGCTGCACGAAGCATAACTATAAGTCGTAGTGTAGGAAAAGGTGATTGTTCGCGCCTTCTGCAGATTCGAGAGAGCGCTCTGAGCATCTTTGCCGGCAAGCTTGGAAAGAAGCAGTTCCTTATCACCGTCATTCGAATCGGATGATGATGCCCCCTTCAGCCAATCTGAAAAAAGCTTTATGGTGTGTTTTATTACCTCCGTCCAATCGTCATCCGTACTGGCCACATAATCCGTTTCAGGAACACTGCGCGATGGAGCATTATTCCCTTTTCCGTCATACGCAATCTCTACGATTTCGGAATTTCCAGCGCCCTTGTATTTGTGACCGGAAGAGGAATCCACAATCTCATCTATATCATGGACGTAATACAAATCGCCCCGTCGCATTCCTATCGCTTCGTAAACATGCTCATCTGCGCAATTCGTATATTCCTCATCATCACCCTCATCGTGCCCGTAATTGACGATTATGCTATGAATGGTATATGGACTCAACTCGTGTTCGGCTTTCAGGAACTCATATTCCTCCCTGTCAAGAAGGACAATGATTTTTTCCCAAAAGGCATCGAGCTGAGCCAATGTGGGGCTATCTATCACGATTGTTTTCCCTTCCAGGCAGGTTCTCACGGCAAGGATGGTATCTCCTTCGGAAAGAGTCGCCAGATCGCTCCCCTTCACCGCATAAATATCCGGCACCGATGCGTTGCTGGAAGCTTTCTCGGCACCCGCATCCTGCAAAGAGCTGAAAGCGAAAAGCGAGAAATCGTCAGAAGCGTAGTAGGCTTTCATTTTCGGATTCGAATCTATGAAACCAGGCGACGAATTGCAGGAAGCCAACGCGACCGTTACCAAAGCCAGCATCAAAAAACCTATCATCCTTCTCATACTCACCTCCACACTGTATGAAAATATGGGCTTTATTATAATTGCAAACCGGGAAAAAGAACAATGGCAGAGGGTGCGCAAAATCAAACGATCAGACTTCAGGACAACAAAGAAATTATTCTTTCCAGCTGATTATCTCCTGCTCAAGTTTCATATCATTTTCAAGCATACAACTCATTATTTCCAAAAATCTCCCTTTTTCAATCAATGATTTTGCTTTAGCTATATCGTTGTCTTCGAGAGTTTTCGAAAAAGAGGAATACTTTTCAAGTTCTTCAATCCCCATTTTGTATGGCTTAAAGTCTATATGGGTTTTATTCCGCAGATTCTCCAGTATGAAAAAACCATCCGGATCTATATCACCAAAATGATAGAACTTGTTATTTGAATTTTGCCGGAATATTTTTTCCAGGAAGTTCTGTTTTGCGCTATTATGATAGCCAGATAAGAATATGAAAAATGTTTCCGCCTTTTTTATCCGATTGAAAGAAGTCAGGTTTTCAACAGTCATGA
Organism: uncultured Spirochaetaceae bacterium; assembly: GCA_946629155.1. Lineage (GTDB taxonomy): Bacteria > Spirochaetota > Spirochaetia > Sphaerochaetales > Sphaerochaetaceae > UBA9848. The sequence goes on from CAMOXM010000034.1 coordinate 12,525, forward strand.
TCTTAGAATCCGATATTTCAAAAGTTTTTATTTTGCCTATGCACTGAGAAGAAAGCGCAAACGGCATATCATGATAAACGGCAAGACATCTTCCATCCTCAAATGTTATTTTCCCATCCCCCTTGAAATATACATAAGAAGGATTTGCATATATATCGCATTCTTCAAGAATGACTTTGTTTTTCTCCTTTTCATCGGCGCAATTTCCTGTCAAATAATCAAAGCGCCCGCTTTGCCGTAAGATCTTTAGGACCTTGCGTTTGTATTTTTCTTCCCATGATTTTGAATTCGACAAAACAGAAATTGACAACTCACGTTCCAATATTTCAGCCTTGTTTTTTAATATGCAATCCAAAAGATTGACTATGTTTTTCGCATCAGTCGGACCGTATTCAGCTTCCTTAT
>CAMOXM010000035.1:0-12403 GCA_946629155.1 uncultured Spirochaetaceae bacterium
TCGGATTCGTGCCCATGCACAGTTTAGAAAGAATGCTTATCTTCGCATTCGGAAACTCACGCCGCAGCAGGAAAGCATTGGCTATTACGCAAATATCCGTGCATACGCCGCACAGCCATATCTCGACATCTTCGCGATTTCCGCATGCTGCTCTTATTAATTCGGCCAATTGATTTCCGGCCATGAACGACGACTTTTCCACAGTATTTGCCGCTTTGGAATAGCAAGTCAGCTCATCGGTGATTTTCCAGCCGTCGCTTTCTTTCACGCAATGTTTGGGGAGCGAGGAGCTTTCGCATGATTTTTCGTCCTTAAAATGTGTGTCTTGAGTGAAAAAGCATTTGAAATCATCGTGTTCGACCAGAAAGTCCTTGATTTTGGAAGGCAATTCGATTCTATCGTCATCTCCGAGCGTCCCGTTTATGAAATCGTTTTGCATATCGATGACGACTATGATATTTATTTTGTCCATTTGCAGATTGGCGGATCAGAGAAAAACGCCGGACATAAAAAAAGCTCTGCTCGAATATACAACGAAGGTCAGATGGGGCAGAGCTTGTAGTTATGAAAAACACGAGGTCGCTTCTGGAAACTCACTGTCCAGATAGCGTCCGCAAATCAGTCCTCCGCTTCTTTGATGCATCCGACGGGGCAGTTTTCAGCGCATGTTCCGCATCCGATGCAGCTGGATTCATCGATTTTATACGGCTCTCCGACCTCAATGCAAGGAACAGGGCAATTGCTTGCGCATGTTCCGCATCCGATGCACTCATCTCCGATTCTGTATGCCATTTCTCACCTCTTCTCAAAATTAAGCTTTTGCGGGTTCGACTCATGTCATCCGCACTGCGAATATTATATTTTTTTTATGAAATAAAGCAATTTTGCTTTTTTTATATGCCGTGAATATAATAGGTAAGATTATGAAGAAAGCGATTATAGCATTATTGGCGATTGCAATGGCAGTCGCAGGTCTTGCGTCATGCAAGAAGAAGACATCGGGGGGGCAGACCCAAAGGATTTTGGTCGGAGCATCTCCCGTTCCGCATTCTCAGATTCTCGAAGTCATCAAGGACGATCTCAAGGCCGAAGGGTATGATCTCGTGGTGAGGGAGTTTTCCGATTACGTTACGCCGAACGAAGCCTTGGAAGCGGGTGAGATAGATGCGAATTTTTTCCAACATGTGCCGTACATGGATTCGTTCAATAAGGAAAGGGGTTTTCATCTCGCCAACGCATTGGGGGTGCATATCGAGCCTATGGCCGTGTTTTCAAAGAAGGTTTCGAGCATAGCCGCATTGAAAGACATGAGCGGCGCCAGGATAGCTGTTCCTAACGATCCGACGAATGAAGGCAGGGCATTGCTGCTTCTCGAGGCGCAGGGCATGATAGGACTCAAGGATAGTTCTAATCTGGCTTCGACGCCTAAGGACATCGTTTCGAATCCTAAGAACCTGCGCATAGTGGAGATAGAGGCGGCTTCGCTTCCAAGGATGCTCGAAGATGTGGATGCGGCTGTCATAAACGGCAACTACGCCTTGTCGGCCGGATTGGACATCACCGCAAGCCTTGTGGCCGAGGGGAAGGAATCCCCGTATGTCAACATCATCGCAGTGAAGATGGGCAACGAGAATTCCGCGAAGACCAAGGCATTAGTGAAGGCGCTTGCGAACGGCAAGGTCAGGGATTACTTGAGATCCAAATATAAGAAAGGCGAAGTGGTTTGCGTTTTATAAAGGGCGCTCTCTAGACAGCAGGTTTTTAGAAGCACCATAGAGGGAGATATCGAATATGTCTGGTCATAGCAAATGGGCGACGATAAAGCACAAGAAAGGCGCTGAAGACGCGAAGAGGGGGCAGAAGTTCACAAAGCTTATAAAGGAGATATCCGTAGCTGCCAAGGACGGTCCGGATCCGGAAAGCAATGCCAAGCTCAGGACTGCCATTCTCAAAGCCAAAGCGGAAAACATGCCCAAGGATAATATTGAGAAGGCCATAAAGAAGGGCAGCGGCGAAATGGGCGGCGGTGATTATTTCGAGCTCGTATATGAGGGGTATGCTCCCGGCGGAGTGGCGATCATAGTCGATACGCTGACGGATAATAAGAACCGCACGGCCGCTGATGTCAGATCCACGCTTACCAAGCTTGGCGGAAGCCTCGGCGCTACGGGAAGCGTTTCGTATATGTTCGAGACCAAAGGGGTGATAAGCTTCGACGGCGACAAGTACGAAGAGGATAAGATTTTCGAAGCGGCGCTGGAGCTTGGCGCGGAAGACGTGGTGAATGAAGACGGGACCATAATCGTCTATACTTCCCCTGCCGATTTCGCTCAAGTAATGGAAGGCTTGGGGGATTTGGGGTTCGAGACTCTTGGCGGAGGCATAGAGAGGGTTCCGAATCAGAAGACCGCTCTTGAAGAGGAAAAGGCAAGGAAGGTTTTGAATATCATAGACAAGCTGGAAGAGCTCGATGATGTTCAGAACGTCTATTCGAATCTTGATTTGTCAGGACTCGATTTGGATGAAGAGTAATTGAGAGTGCTTTCAATCGATCCGGGTTTGGCGAATACGGGCTGGAGCATCGTCCAGCCCGTTTCCGCTGACAAATACGAAGCGATCGATTTCGGTACGATTTCGACAGGAAAGAGCATGAGCATATCCGAGAGGCTGACTATTATTTCCGATAGCCTGCTTGAAATCGCCGGAAGGTTCGGCATATCGCATGCCGCCGCAGAAGATATCTTTTTCACGAACAACATCACTTCCGGAATCGCTGTGGCGAAAGTCATAGGGTCGTTCAGCTATGCGCTTTCGAAAAGCAACATCAGTTTGAATCTTTTCACGCCGACCGAAATCAAGCTTTGCGTGGCGGGCGGCGGAAAGGCGGACAAAAAAGCGATGAAGCTCATGGTGAGGCGTCAGGTCGTCTATGCGCGAGAACCTAAAAACGACCACGAGGTCGATTCGATGGCATGCGCGATCACTTTCTTCGTCACTCTCAAAAACGAAATGCTTCTCGGTCGAGTTTGATGCGGTTTCAGACAGCAAAGCATGGAAAAGCATAAGGACGCTTTCGAAAATCCACCGTTCGAAGACGGAATCCGGCATGATGCGATCCGCGGAGAGGACATTGCAGGCAGATTGGTCAGGCACTTCGAATCCGGAATCAAGCATGGCGTCGGAGCGATCGGCATAGAACTCGAGCATTTCATCGTGGATAGGAGAACGTTCCGCCCTGTTTTCTTCGATGATGAGCGCGGTCAGAAAATCATTCTTGAGCGTTTGCTCGATATCTTGTCGAAAAGGGCCGATGCAAAGCCGTGTTTCGAGGGCGGCAGTCTTATCGGAATCGACGGCGAGCTGTATTCGATAAGCCTCGAACCCGCAGGACAGCTGGAAATAAGCATCAAGGCTTTCGAGGATCTATACAGCATCGAAAAGGCATACGATGATTTCAGAAGCGCCATCTGCCCGTTGCTTTCGGCTTTGAATCTGACCATGCTGACGCTCGGCTATGCGCCGAATGGAAAGGCAAGCGAGATGAGACTCATACCGAAAAGAAGATATGAGAGCATGCTATCGCATTTCAGGAAGACGGGAAAGCTCGGCGAAAACATGATGAAGGGAACCGCTTCGCTCCAAGTGTCCATAGATTATTCTTCCGAAGACGATTTCAGGAATAAGTATCGGGTTGGAATGAAGCTGATGCCTTTTCTCAAGCTTCTTGCATTCAATTCTCCTTTTTTCGAAGGAAAGAGGAACGACGACTTTCTGCTCCGAACGAGGATTTGGAATGAAACCGATCCTCCGAGATGCTCCTATCCTGAAGGCTCGCTTTCCGATTCGTTTTCGTTTGCCGATTACGCCGAATACGCATGCGGTCAGGAAATGATATACTATCCTTATGGCAAATTGCCGGAAGAAAAGGTCGTCGTACGCGATTTTTTCAGAGGAAGACGAATCGACGATAGGGATGTGGAATTCGTGCTTTCGATGGTTTTTCCGGAGATAAGGCTGAAAAAGGTCCTTGAGATAAGGGGTATGGACAGCATTTCCATAGCGATGTCCAAGCCTTTTCTGGCGGTTATCAAAGGGATATTCTACGACGAGGCTTCCCTTGCGGATGCGGACGTGAATTTTCGTTTCTGCATGGAGGAGCTGGATGAATTGAATCGAGTCGTCTCCGCCGAAGGCCTGAAAGGCCGCATTTTCGGTCGTGGCATATCCGATATGATCGGCGATATGCTTTCCATAGGAATGGAGCATCTCGCAGGGAGCGATAGGAAGATGATAGAGGATTTTTACAATCGCTTTTACAAAAAAAAAATAAAGATGTATAATATGACGGATTAATCAAAACACGCGGGAGTGGATATGAGAAGGAATGTTTTTTTGTGTGTTGCGTTGCTGCTGGCGTGTCTGGCGGGATTGTCTGCGCAGAGTTTGACGATTAAAAACCCCGGAGATGTCAAGGTATATCATAAAAACGGCGATTCGTTCGATAGCCCGACTCGGCCTAATATGTTCGGCGTTATCCCTGATACGACGATGATCGAGGGTGATGCCATTCAGACGAAGCGTCAGTCGCTCACGTTCAAACTTGACAATTCGACGATAGTTCTCGCGCCTGATTCCCTTATGAGCTTCTATAGGCTTTCTGACAAGCAGAACGTTTTGTACCTTTTGCGCGGCGAATTGAACATATCCAACGCTTATTCTCGGAATGAGAGCCGCGAATATGTTGTTTTGACGCCTACTTCGAGATTTTCCCTTACGGGAGAGTTTTCGGCAAGAGTCGTTTCAAGCGATTTTTCAGAAGCCATACATGTCAGCAGGGGAAACGCTTTGGCTTTCAACTACATAACGGAGGAGAATGCCGTGGTCAAGGAAAGAGGGTATGTCGATTTTCTTGAGGACATAAGCGATAATATTGTCGCGGTTGTCGGCGATTTGGAGAGTTTGCCGGCTCCGGGCATCGCTCCGGCTGAAGATACAAGCGCGAATCGTCAATACGGCGCTGATGAAGCCGGCAATGATGCCAATTCGGTCAAGGATCCGGCGATAGTTTCCGCATTCGTCACCGAAACATCGAACGGAAAGGTGGTCTCGCAGAAATCCGTTCCCGCCGATGTGCAGATCGTTCAGGCAGAACCGCAGAAGCAAGGCGATGTCAATTTGAACATTCAGATTCAGCAGCCTAACACTCCTGCTGCGGATGCCGATTCCGGAAAGACGATAATCAACAGGTACTATAACGATTACTATTACTATTATGACAAAGACGGCAAGCTGGTCATGTCCAACGAGGTTCCGCCGGGAGCTACTCCGGTCTCGAAGGATTCGGTGCTGCCGTCCAATTTCAATGTCAATGTCGGCAATGGGCCCGCGCAGCCGACTTCCGTCGCCCCCGATAGCGCGCCGGAAGTTCAATCTTTGCCGGCTTTGGTGAATGATTCGAATAAATCCGAGGTGTTCGTCAAAGCCGATTCCGGTGGCGTGGTATCGTTGGGCGGTGCGCGAGTGGAGATTCCTGCCGGAGCGCTTGCCGAGGATGCGGTCGTTTCCATCGAGGCGATTTCAGATGTCAGCGATTCCGACAAGGCTATTGAGAATACGACGGGGAATGCTCGCGGGTATAGATTCCTTCCGTCCGGAAAATTCAAGAAGAACGTGAGAGTTACGGTTCCGTACGACAGATCGCTTTCCGCAAACAAGGAGAAGCTTGATGATATGCGGACGTATTTCTATGATGAGGACGCTCAGGAGTGGAAGGCTTTGCAGAGGGTTGCGATTGATGAGGTGAATTGCACGATTACATCGCTGACCGATCATTTCACCGATATGATAAACGCAATAATAAGGATTCCCGGAGTGGCAGGACCTGCGGAGAAGTTGTCCGCCGCCGATGAATCGGATTCGAGATTGAAGCTCAACAGCTGGCATATCGGTGTGGATTTGGGGGTGGAATCCGCTTTTGACGGCAGCAACGCCGAGGACAAGAAGCCGAGTCCGCTCGGTCTTTTCATCAAGCCATATACGAGGATAGTAAACAGCCGGAAAGGCGTGCTCTTTGATTTGAAGTTGAATCTCGAGGTGGATTATGCCTATGATGAGACGAACAACAAATACACATTCAGCTTCCCGCAAATCGATCTCTTTAAGAACAAGACGCTTTCCACAATAGGTTCGATCACCCAGTTCATAGATGATTTGGTTGTTCCGGGGACATTGTACATTTCAAGGAATTACGATTTGCCGCTTGAGTACAACAACCTGACGCTCAGGAAGCACAATTCCGATCATAATGTCTATCAGACCTACCATTACGCTTCCAATGACGGCGAACGCGTCTATGACGATCCGATATCGTTCTCGAGGAAGCTCCCCGGACTTTTGGATGTCAGAATCGGCGAAGGGTTCAGGTTCAGGGCGTTTGCGGATGACCTCGACAGGCTGATGAGATACAGGAAGAACCCTACTGATAGCAAGCAATATTGGAGAAGAGATGACGATTCTGTCATTTTCGGCGAACTCGTTATGAACATCTCGCCTGTCATATTCGGCGTAGGCGGCATGTATCTCAAGGGCGGCTGGACTGCAGGCGCTGCTTCGGATCCGATCTTCCTGACCGCCAAGGCCGGAACCGATAAGCTCATCAGCAACATGTTCACAGGGTTCAATGTGGCATTGCCGCTTATGACGATGAATTGGACGACCGATTCCAACAGCCCGAACATCAAGTTCTTCAGCGACATAGCCAAAAAGTTCATGATAGGATTCTCCATGAATACGAAGGTGGATAACATCATCTTCGATTTCGGAGCGGATTTCTCAAAGGGAATGCTTTTCACAGGGCTTTTGAACAAGCACAAGGTGTTCGACGACAACAGTCTCTATACGACCGGAATAGGCGATTTGCTTTCGATTTATCCTTATGTGAACGCTGACTTCGATTTCGGCAATTTCTCATTGCTATTGAATCTCGATATTCCCGTCATGTTCGGAAAGGCCGGAACCGATAACATGTTGTCCACGCTTACGAGCTGGAGCAACAAGAACTTCCTTTATAGGCTGAACGGCGGCGCTGCCATCAGGTTCAAGCTTGCGGGCACCATGGATTTGAATGTCGAGTATGACATGGAGGATTTGCTTCCGAACAGAGGCGCATACCTTCGCAACGGCACGTCTTTCAAGGATTACCTGTCCGAAAACAAGTTCTCCTTGCTGAACCTGATTCCGCAATTCTCGTGTGCTCTTAAAGACGGTCCGATTCAAATCAAGATACTTGCCCGTCATCAAAGGGTGAATGCGGCGGGGGCTATCAATACCAAATACGCTCCGATCGTTTCATTCACGTCCAGCATTTCGATTGGCAACGATTATCTGTTCAATAAGACGTATGCGGCCAAGAGGAGCGCATTCAAGGCGTCATCGGAAGAGATGTTCAGGATCGTCTTCAACGTCGATACGAAGTTCGAGAGCTTCAAATACGTCGATGGGGAGGAAGGATACACTGCATTTACGATTTCGCCGAGAGTGGGCTTGAAGTATAAGAGCCTTTCCTTGGTTGCGAAATTCGATGTAGAGAACTTCAATATACCTGTCGTTCTTCGCAATGGCGGAACCATAGGCGCCTATATTGATACGTTCATAGACGAGTTGGATTTGGTGGGCTTCTTCAAGATAGGCAGGATTTCCGGCATTACGGAGCCGAGAAGGTCCGTCCTCTTCGAGCCGTCTTACGAGCGCAATCTCAGCGCAAGGCTGCGTTTGTTCAAGTTCATGGATATCAATATCGCTGATTTCCCGGAATTCATCGATGGGTTGAAATCGAACTCCAAGAAGGCTTATGCCGATATTTCTCTCGGATGGATCGATTACGAGAGCATGGCTTTGTATGTCAACTATATAATGCAAATGGCTTGGGGCGGCAGTTTCACCCTCAATAAGACAAACCCGATTTCGTTGAATTTCGCGATTCGCTCCGACAATCTGTTTATAGGAATGGATGCGGTGACGACGCTCGGATATGAGAACAAGAAACTAGAGTTCGGACTTAAGGGCGGCGTTTCGAATTGGAACGCCCTGGCTGATGTCGGGTTCGGATATTCCAAGAAGAATGCATTTGATTTCATCGTCAGACTCGGCGTTCAGAACGGCAGCTTGGTTTACAACCAATACGACCACCTTACAAACGTCGATGCCGGAAACTTCACGAACGTATTCAGCCTCACGGATAAGAACGGCGCCGCATTCATGAAGTTCAGCCAGTTCGTCGATGCTACGATCAATTTGCACTTGGGCGTCGGGTTCGACCTCAATCTCGGATATAACCTGCCGATGGCGCTGTTCGATTCGGCATCAAAGGGTCTGCTGCGCGACAGGGCTAGGGCGAAGATATCCTTCTCCTACAACACGATCGATTTGTATGGATTGTTCGAGAAGAGAGGCGTTATTGCCGGAAACAAAGGTTGGGGATTCACCAATATCGACGACGTGGCGTTCAAGCTCGGCGTCAGCTTCAAGTCGGATTATGCCACGTTCGCTCTTGAGGCGATCAGCAGCCATTTCATCTACGGACCGACGGAGAGCAATGCCGAAGCTCTTCCTGACGCAGCGCAGCGCAGGGCGTTCTCGATCAATCTCGGCGTGAGCTTCGGATTCTATTGATGCGTCTTCGAATAACAGGGCTTTAGAATCGCCCGTTAATGGTTTTTGTTTTATATGCGCGCCTTGAAAGAGGCGCGTTTTTTTTAAGAGGTGGATTATGGGCAGGGACGGCTCGTACACGGAAAAAGACATCGAAAGCTTGGAAGACCTTGAGCACATACGCAAGAGGCCTGGGATGTACATAGGCGCGCTCGGCGATGGAACGGACAGATGGGATGGCCTCTACGTTCTTATTCAGGAAGTCGTGGATAACTCCATAGACGAGTTCATAATGAAGTTCGGCAATGCAATAGATGTGGAATGCACCGAGAAAAGCGTTAGGATTCGAGATTACGGAAGGGGAATACCGCAGAAAAGCCTTATCGATTGCGTGTCGAAAACCAATACCGGCGGCAAATTCAACCAGAATGTCTTTCAATGCTCTTCAGGCTTGAATGGAGTCGGCCTTAAGGCGGTCAATGCCGTTTCGAGCTATTTCGAAGCACGAAGCTATAGGGACGGAAAGTGCTTTTCCTGCGTTTTCGAGAAGGGAGTTTTCAAGGAAAAGAAGAGCTGGAAGATTCCCGAAGGCGAAACCGGAACGGAGATTCTCTTTACTCCGGACGATTCCAAAGGGCTATTCGAGAACTATTCGTACAACCTCGATATCGCATATGACATACTTTGCGATTATTCGTATTTGAGTCCGGGACTGACAATCAATTTCAACGGAAAGAAGATCAAGAGCAAGAACGGTTTGAAGGATTTGCTCGTCAACAAGATAGGGGATGCCGACATCCTATACGACATAGCGCATTACACCAACAAGGAAGGCGACATCAGCATAGCATTCACTCATTTGACGCAGAGCTTTTCGGAGGAATACTTCTCTTTCGCGAACGGGAAATATACGATTCATGGCGGAACCCACTTGTCGAGCTTCAAGGAGGGTTTGTCGAAAGGCTTGAATGATTTTTTCAGAAAGGATTGGGACCCGAAGGACACCAGAGAAGGGCTGATAGCGGCGATTTCCGTTCGGGTGCAGGATCCTTTCTTCGATGGCCAGACCAAAACGAAATGCATTTGTACTGAAATAAAGACCAAGGTCATTGATTTCGTAAAGGAATGCGTTACGGACCATCTGCTCAAAAATCAGAAAGGCGCGCAAGCGCTTAAGGATAAGATAATCCAAGCCGAGAAGATGCATAAGGACATCTCCGAGATAAAGAAAGCGGTGAAGATGCTGCAGAGCAAAACGAAGCTGAACATACCCAACTTGAAGGATTGCAGGTATCATTTGAACGACAGGAGCAAGAAGGATCGCGAAAAAGGCGAGAACAGCATGATTTTCATATGCGAGGGAAATTCGGCAGCAGGGAGTTTCATTCCCACGAGGAATGTCGAGAACCAAGCCGTTTTCCCCGTTCGCGGAAAAATCAGCAATGTCGAGAAAAAGAACAATAAGAAAGTCATATACGGCAATGAGGAGTTGTTCAACCTCGTTTCGGCCCTGGGGGTGGAAAACGATATGGATAATTTGCGATACGGCAAGGTCATAATCGCCACCGATGCCGATTACGACGGGTATCATATACGTCTTTTGCTAATGACTTTTTTCATAAATTTCTTTCCCGAACTGATAAACGACAAAAGGGTCTATATCCTGGAAACGCCTCTTTTCAAAGTGCGCAACAAGACCACGATCGAATATTGCTATAATGAAAAGGAAAGGGATATGGCAATCCAAAAAGTGAAGAATGCGGAAATAACAAGGTTCAAAGGCCTCGGAGAAGTGAACCCTTCCGATTTCAAGTCATTCATAGCTCCGGAAAGCATCGTGCTTATCCCCGTGAAAATCGATTCCATAGGACAGGTCGATCGCATGGTGGAATTCTATATGGGCGGCAATACGCCCGAAAGGAGGGGCTTCATCATGGACAATCTTATCGATGATGTGAACTAAAATAACGGTGCTTCTAAAAACCTCAAAGTCCGAACCTGCCAGATGTCCTTTCGGCTGAAAAGCCGGCGGAAAGCCTCGAAATACGATGAGTATTTCTGTGTTTTCCGCCGGTTTTTCATCTCGAAAATTCGCAGGCATTTTCGAATAGCAGGTTTTTAGAAGCGCCCAAAAATGATTTTCGGTTTTTTCCTTTACGATTCTTGCGACATCAAAAAACAAGGTGTCTCTGCTGTCTTCGAATCCTCTTTGCTTTCCGCTTATTGAGAATGCTTGACAAGGAAACCCCGCACACAGTATATCGTGGTCGGGTATCGATTTTTTATCGAGGTTTTTTCAAAACTCCTTCCTTCACGCTGCTCGCTCTTCCGGTGCAAGCCGCAAGTCCTGCGGATTCCCCTCCGAAACGGGCATATGCACAAAGTATTAGCCCGTTTCGGAGGGGAACGCCTTGCGCCGGAATAGGCTTCGCAACGCCTTGAAATTAGTTTTGAAAAAACCTCCATCAACTTTAGTTATATCGCTCAGGGACGTCATTAAAATTGCAGCTATATACTTTTTGAGCTTCTTTGTCCCATTCATTAGAATAGACGCATCTTGCTCCTAAAGACTCCAAAGCAAGCCTGAAGCCACCCAACCCTGCAAATAAATCGATAAAAGTGAAGCCTGACAACGTTTTATTCTTTATTTCAATCATATCCTCGTGTGCCTTATACGAAAAATATAGCGCATTGCGCTAAGAATTTCGAAACTAAGGATATGCAGTTGCTAAAGAAATTACAAGACGCTTCTATGTCTTTTTGCTATTATTGCTAACATCAAGTATAATTAAAAATTGGTTTGGAAAAACCTCAGAAAATGGTTGAATAACGAGAACGAGCGGTTTGCAGATGGATTTGTTGGATGCATTGAATCTGATCGGGGGCATAAGCCTGTTTTTGTTCGGAATGAACATCATGGGCAACAGCCTGGAGAGAAAGGCTGGCAGCAGGCTCAAAAGCCTTTTCAATAGAATAACCAAGAACAGCTTTATCGGATTGGCCGTCGGAACGGTGGTCACTGCCATCATACAAAGTTCGGCCGCGACGACCATAATGGTCATAGGATTCATAAACTCCGGCCTTATGACGCTGAGTCAATCGGTAAGCGTGATAATGGGCGCGAATATAGGAACGACGATTACTTCATGGATATTGAGTCTGTCGGGGATAAGCGGGACGAATTGGATTTTCATTCTTCTGAAACCGACCACGTTCGTGCCCGTTCTGGCTTTTGTCGGAACGCTCCTGCTTTTCAGGAAGGACGATAACAGGAAGGAGACCGGAAACATCCTTTTGGGTTTTTCGGTGCTGATGTTCGGCATGACGACCATGTCGTCCGCGGTGGTGGGTCTTAAGGATGTCAAGGAATTCACTGACATTCTGGTTTTGTTCTCGAATCCCGTTCTGGGAATAATCGTCGGAATGGCTTTTACGGCCATATTGCAATCCAGCTCCGCATCCGTCGGCGTCTTGCAGGCCTTAGCCGCTACGGGCAGGATAACCTACAGCAACGGCGTTCCGATTATTTTGGGTCAGAACATAGGCAAATGCGTGATTTCGCTGATTTCGTCTTTTGGGGCGAACAAAAACGCTAAAAGAGCGGCCTTTCTGCATCTTTTCTTCAATGTTTTCGGCGCGGTGGTTTTTCTTGCGATTTTTCTGGTTTTGAAATATGTCTTCCTTTCGTCTTTCGTTGCCGAACCGCTGTCTGCCGTGAACATAGCGATTATTCATACTCTTTTCAATGTCGTAT
>CAMOXM010000036.1:0-12014 GCA_946629155.1 uncultured Spirochaetaceae bacterium
AGCTGTGCTTTGAAAATCCGTATGTGCGCGGGTATATCAACCTGCCGGAGGAGACGGAAAAAGCCTTTGTAAACGGCGTCTACCACACCGGCGACCTGGCGCGCAAGGATGAAAACGGCAATTACGTGCTGCTGGGCAGATCCAACGATATGATCAAAATCAACGGCAACCGCATCGAACCTGCCGAGATCGAGGCGGCTGTCAAGCAGGTGCTGGGACTCGACTGGACGGCGGCAAAGGGGTTTGAAGACGGCGGCAAGAGTTATCTGTGCGCCTACTACACGGCGGATATCGATCTGGATACCGAATCGCTGCGTCAGGAACTGCTCAAGCGTCTCCCGTACTATATGATTCCCTCCTACTACATCAAAATCGATGAGATCCCGCTGAAGGCAAACGGCAAACTGGATCGTAAGGCGCTGCCGAAGCCGGACGCGAGCAACTTTGCCGGCGATTACGTTGCACCGACGAATGAGACGGAGGAAAAACTGTGCAACGCCATGGCCAAGGTGCTGAATCTTTCGCAGGTGGGCATTCACGACGATTTTTACGAAATGGGCGGAGATTCGCTCGGGTCCATCGAATTGATCACGGAATGCGATCTGCCGGGTCTGAACGCCGGCGAGATCTTCCGCGGCAGAACGCCCGAGAAGATCGCAAAGCTGTATGAGGAACTGCACGCCAACGACGACGGAGAGGATCCCAACGAGATAAACGAGCAGGCGAAGGCGACTGAACATCCGCTGACGGCGGAACAACTGTATATGATCGATTATCAGCTGTATACGCCGAACTCCACCATGTATAACCTCTTTTCTGTCATGAAGGTCAGCAAGGAGCTCTTTGACCTCGAAAAGCTTGCCGAGGCGATGAAGGCGGCGATCGCGGCACACCCGGCGCTGCTGACCGTGTTCGGATACAACGATGACGGTGAACTTGTACAGCGCTACCGTCCCGAAACGCTGTCCGACATCCACGTGGAAAAGTTAACGGAGTTTGAGTTCAAGTTCGTGAAGGATACGCTGGTTTATCCGTTCAAAATCATCGGCGGCAAACTATACCGCTGCAGGATCTTCGAGACCGAAAAGGCGGGCTATATCTTCTTTGACGTGCATCATTCGCTGTTTGACGGAACCTCGCTGAAGGTCTTTCTCGGCGGAGTCGGCAGGGCATATATGGGACTGCCGATCGATCGGGACTACTACTATCTGATGTTGAAAAAACGCGAAGACGCCGTTCACTCTGACTTCTACGAAGAGAGCAAACGCTATTTTGAAGAGCGGTATGACAACGTCGAATGGTCAAGCTATCCGACCATCGACCACGAATCGCGCGATAACGAAATGGGCGAACTGCTTGTTTCCCTCGAGATCGAACAGCCGCAGATGGCTGCCATGGAACGCGCGTACAGGATCAGCCGCAACGAGTTTTTCATCGCGGTGGCGGCGTTGGCGATTTCTGTTTACAACAACAAGCCGGATATCAAACTTTCGTGGATCTACAACGGGCGTGAAGACGTACAGATGATGTCGAGCGTGGGTCTGATGTTCCGCGATCTGCCGGTCGCCGTGCGCTTTAAGGACACCGATACGCTGCGAAGTGTTTTCGGCGACATCCATGAGCAGGTGCAAACCGGCATCAAGTACAGTTGCTATCCTTACGTGGATCTGCACAACCAGGTGGCGCAGGGGGAAAGCGCCTATCTACTGTATCAGCAGGATATCCGCGATATGGGCGGACTGGAAGGATTTGACGTTGAACCTGTCGACGTGCGCCAGAATCAGGCGGCTTCGCAGACGATCCTGGATATGGAGATCCTGGACGGGCAAGACGGTCTGCAGCTGATGATCGACTTTGCCGCCAGCCGCTACGATGAAGCGAGCATCGAACGTTTCAAGGACATCTATGTGAGACTGGCGCAGTCTATGGTGACGCATAACTCGCAAAAGGATGTGACCATCGGCGAGATCAGGGAAAAGATCAAAGACAAAAGGGCTTTCTTCCAGATAGTTAAGGGCATTTTCTCCAAAAAGAAATAAAACAAACGTTTTCGCGCCGGCGACAGTAGTTGCCGGCGCGAAACGACGGGAGACGGGTATGATAGAAGCCTACAAGCCGAACCGTCCGATCGAAGGCGGGTACGATCCCGCCGTCGCGGCAGTCTGCAAAAACGGAACGTTTGTCGGCTGCGCCCGGGAAGGCGTGACCGCTTTTAAGGGAGTTCCCTTTGCCGAGCCGCCGATCGGTCCCCTGCGCTGGAAGGAGCCCGTCTTGGCGGGCGAACGGAGAGGTGTGTTCGAGGCGCTGCACAACGGACCCTCCGCGATCCAGACAAGGCTTGATTCCGAACGCGCCTCGTTTTACTTTCAAAGTGAGGACTGTCTGTATCTCAACGTCTGGACAGCGGAGGGGTTTGCGGAAGCAAAACGCCCCGTCATGGTCTTTATTCACGGCGGAAATTACGGATGGGGCGGCACGGCGGATCCGCTTTATAACGGTCATAATTTCGTCAAAGCGCATCCCGATATCGTGCTGGTAACGGTTGCCTACCGCTTGGGAATATTTGGCTTTATGGATTTTTCCATGGTCCCGGGCGGGGAGGACTATACACGCGGCGGTAACCTCGGTCTGCTGGATCAGATCTGTGCCCTGCGCTATATCAAAGAGAATATCCGCAGTTTCGGCGGCGACCCGGAGAACGTTACGGTTTTCGGAGAATCGGCCGGAGGCGGCAGCGTTTCGCTATTGCCGCTGATCCCGGCGGCCAAGGGGTTGTTTGCCCGCGTGATCGCCGAAAGCGGCTCCGTCGCGCTGACTTACAGCCGGGAAGAAATGCTGCCGCTGACACGAAAACTGCTGAAACAGACCGGGGTAAAAACGATGGCGCAGCTGTGCGCGCTTTCGGAAGAGGAATTGAAGTCCGTCAACGAAAAAGTCGGACAGAATAACAATTTTCCGGAACGCGACGGCGTTATACTGTCGGAGGATCTGTATGCATCTTACCGGAAAGGCGAGGCACTGCCGGTGGATATGCTGATCGGCACCAACGCCGACGAGCTTCGCTATTGGATCTTAGATCTCGGCGGGATCGGCCGATACCGGGTTGCAAGCGATCTGTTGTATAACAGCGTTCTAAAACAATTTGACAAGCCGGGCCGTCGGAGAACGAAGGCTTTTTTGCAGACGCAGGCGAAAAAGGGTATCCGTGAAAGAATGTTCCGGATCACGGAATTATTCAACGAACTGTTGTTCCGGCTGCCCGCGGTCGCGCAAGCCGAAGCTCACGCCGCCAACGGAAACAGGGTATATCAGTATTACTGGACTTACCCGTCGTCCCTGCCGGATCTGAAAGCGTGCCACGCGGTGGAACTGTCCTATGTGTTCGGCAACCCGGAAGAGACGATTTATACCGGTCCTAATCCAAACCGGCAACTGGCGGGTCTTGTTCAGCAGATGTGGATCAATTTTGCCAAAACCGGAGACCCGTCCGTAAAAGAGGCGAAGTGGGCGCCGTATACCAAGGATGATCGCGGCACGATGCTGATCGGTGATAAAACCGGGATCGAACGAAACTGGCGGGAAACCGAGCGGGCTTGCCTGGAACCGCTTCTTGCATATCACGTCAACGGCAATTCTGCGGCTTCGGATCCGAACCTGTTTCTGATCCTCAAAACGGCGACAACCACCCTCGGCGGGAGGATCGCCTCATGGTTTCGACGCCCCGCGCGCGAGCGTAAATGCACGGACGAATGAGCGAATGAGTAAAATCACCCTTCAAATCTTAACCATTCGTGTTTGATTATTTTAACTCGAAAGTTGGTCCGAGTGGAGATAACGGATTTGACCGAACCCACAATGAAACCAAGTATTTACGGCAACCCTCGCGCATTTTTACTCTTCCTCTGACCGCTTGGATTCCCGGTATCGTTTTTCAAGTGCGGCAAGTTCCTGCTCTCTTGTCCGGCTGACGTAATACATCGTGTAGCCAAGCAATCCGTCAATGACAAGCATTAAAAACACAAATGCTCCGCTTCCGCCGGAAGTTGTACTCATCATATAGAGGAAAAAGACTGTCACAAAACACAGCGCGACTACACTTGCACACATTAAGTATTTCTTTTCCGCAAGAATGCCGGCCTTTTTTGCCTCGTAGTCCCACTCTGCCATCGGTTTCTGCTTTTGAGCGGTTGGCATTGTGTACGGTGGTATTGGTGTGTACGGCATGAAATCACCGTCAAAATCATCAAAGTCAGTATTGTCATCCTCGTCAAACGCGCCCTCTGCGCCGAGCATTGCGCCCATCATAGCAATGTCATCGTCTGATGTGTGCCCCAACCCCATAGCGATCCCGGTCGCTTTCCATTTGTCAACTTTACCGTTTTCATTCCGGCTGGCCTCGATTGCCGCTTTCATTTCCAACGAAGTAGCAAAGTCCTCTACCAACCCGTCGAAGAATCCCTTTTCTTCCTTACTCATATAATTATCCTCCTATATTTTTGATTTTATCATCTTTACTGTACGATTAACAGTACTCTGTTATCTCCCGAGCTTTCTGAAGAAACCTCTGCCGTGCCGGCTGTATAAACGCATCGGTCCGCCGTGCATTAGCGATTTATAGTTTTCGTTTGTTTGCCAAATCTCCTTCTTTCTTGCCCGGCAACTCGGGCAACGAATCGGGTCTGTCCACCCTCTGTCCTTATAACTTTGCTGTTGCTTAACGGTGAAAACGAATTGATTGTAACAGTCCTGGCAGCGTAAAATTTTGTCTTTCATGTTTTTGTTCTCCTTTATCCTATGGTTTTCAGCACCGACTGAAAGGTTATGTTCAACTGTATTTTTCCGTTGGTTTTGGGGTAGATCTCGAAATTATTTGCTTTTGCAATCATGGCTGCGAATTGCGGTGTGTTTATGACGGTAAGCTCATCCAGTTCGGTTTTGATGGAACCGGCATTGAACGTATCGAAAAGTTCAATTTCAAGTTCGCCTTTTTCATCGTTTTCGGCAAGAATGTCTTTCAGCTCCGCCGCCGTTTGCATCATGGTTTTGTAACGCTCAAAGTCGATCATTTTGACCGTGTTTTTGGGTAAAAAGTTGATGAAGTCAAGCAGTGCGTCGAAAGCGGTGTCATAGTTTTGTTCTTCAAAACTGTTATTCATGTTTTTCTCCTTTCATCGTCCGCAAAGAATTACAATCAGGATGAATACCGCTGCCAGCGGCGGACACGCTGCGGCAAGCACAAATAAAATTGCTGTCAAAGCCTTATCCGACATACAGCGCCTCCTTTCCGTTCTGTTCGTTAAAACGAGTTCTCACAGTAAAATCGTCTACATCAACATCTCCTCCTTTTTGTGTTGTGCCGGTTTGGGCGGTTCCGAAACGGTAGGTGTATTCGCGTTCTCGCATCGCCATCCTTTCATAAATTGCCTCCTGGATTTCTTCCGCGTATTTTGCCAACGCCATCTTTTCGGTCTCCTTTCTGTTTTTTATTTATTACCGCAAAGGGGCAACCCTCTGCTTGGTACCGTAAAGGGTGGGGTTGTTTGCTGTTCACTTATTACCGCAAAGGGGTAAGTCCGCAAAGTTCAACAACTTATACCGCAAAGGGTACAGGGTCGTCTGTCCTACCCTTTACCGCAAGGGTGCAAGGGGTGACCAGCGAACTGTCTGTCTAACACGGCAAAGGTGCAGCCCTCGTTTCGGTGCGCTCTTGTCGTTCACCTAACACGGCAAAGGGTATCCCTCTCGGCGTGTCGGGGTCGGGCTTGCCGTTCACCTAACACCGCAAAGGGTGTACCGTTGCCGTGTCGGTGGTCGGCGTTGCCTTACACCTAACACCGCAAAGTGTCATCACCTTGTCGGGTGGGTGGTCGGCGTGCCGTCCGTCACTTACCACCGCAAAGTGTCATCACCTTGTCGTGTCGGGGGTCGGGCTTGCCATTCACCTAACACGGCAAAGTGGGGGGTCTGTCGGGGCGGTCGTCCGTCCTACCCTTTACCGCAAGGGTACGGGGTAAGTGCTCAAAATGAGCACTTACCAAAAACGCATAGTTCAAATGATGAATGTAGCGGAAATCAATACACCGACATGACAAGTGGCAATTCTTGCCACTTGCACAAAAAACAGTTTGCAAATCAAACTGAAATATGCTAACAATCAAATCGCATATTTAACAAAAATCCTCCCTTGCGGTACAATGAGACCGTAAAGGAGGATTTTCATATATGAGCTTACGTTTTTCACGAGTTACTTTGTTTTCAGACGGTAAGACCGCATATTTTTTAATCGGAGGGATTCCACAAAGCCGGACGGATCTGCAGCGCTGAACCGCGTTTAACAACTATATGAATGATGCGCAACGGTATAAGGTGAGCAATGCCCATGTCGAGACATTTCTCTACGGCGGCGAAGAACCAGTTGACGCTACTCCGGAAGAGGTTGCCTACTTCTACAAACGAATCGAAAGGCAGCCGGACTTCATCGAAAGCCGAACCGAAAAGATCGGCGAATCCGATTTCACATTATTCAATTTATGAGGAGGAAAGATCATGAAAGATGAATTTATCGCCCGCGTCGGCGTCTGGGGACAGCGCCACTACAACTATCTGAAGAAGAAAAGTCCCGCCGTTATCAATGTCATGCGCCTGAAAGGTACGCTCGAGCAGTATTTGACTGATCTGAATCGCGACACGCAGGAAACCTACGACCTGCTCATCCGTCAGTATGCCGAGATCGAAGGCGTCACCGAGAACCTCAAACGCAGCGACGCGATGGAATATACACGCCGCATGAACTCCATCCGCAACCGCGTCGAAGAGTTCGTCCTGCACGATTTCGTGTACTCATAATACCAACTGAATATCCCACCCTGAGCGGAGCCGATATCGGCTCTGCTTTTTATATCAAGAATATTTGCAAAATATTCTGAAAATATTTCGTTTTCCTGTTGACAAATGTAGAGAATAGTTGCAAAATATTATCGAAATATACAAGGAGGACTATTATGGAATCAAAAAACGAAAGATTCGTACGAATCGCCGAGGCAAGAACAAATAAAATAATAGATATGATCCGGCTACTTGGTAATTGCTCAAATAAGGGTACTTACGAGTACTCTAAAGAAGATGTAAAGAAGATTTTCACTGCTATCGAAACTGAGCTAAAGACTGCAAAAGCAAAATTCGATTCATCCAGTGATGATTCAATCAAATTCAAACTGAAGTGAGGAACTAAGTATGGCATACTGGTATTTTCCTTCTAATGACCATGGAGAAAATAAAGGTATAAACGATTCAGGAGTTGCTACATTTAGAGGAACCCCTCTAAAATCTCTTGCGCGTGAAATATGTCAAAACTCTCTTGATGCTGCAACGGGTAAAACCGTTCGTATTGATTTTTCGTGTTTTGATATCCCGACAAGAAATATTCCTGATGCGAAAGTATTAGAAGAAACGTTTGAAAAATGCTCAGCTTATTGGGACGGGCAAAAGGCAAAAACCACAAAGGATTTTTTTAAAAATGCCTATGACAAAATAACCGCTGAGACAATCAGCGTTTTACGTATCAGCGATTTTGAAACCAAAGGTCTTACAGGTTCAAGGAGAGTTAATGATATTAATACCGATTGGATGAGATTAACTAAATCATCCGGATCTTCAGATAAAAAGGGACCTGCTGGAGGTTCGTTCGGTATTGGTAAATTTGCGCCTTTTGCATGTTCAGATTTTTCAACTGTGTTTTATAGTACATATGATATTGAAGATGTGTGTGCGTATCAGGGTGTCTCCAGGCTTGTAACTTTTGAACGCGATGATAAAGAAACTACTCAAGGAATTGGTTATTACGGCAACGAAAAGAATACCCCTGTGTTTGAAGCACTTAACCTTGATCCCAATTTTAGCAGAGACCCTGGCGATTACGGAACAGATGTATATGTGTTGGGGTATAGATTTGCAAACGAGGACTGGACTACCAGTATTATTATTTCAGTTTTAGATAGTTTTTTGGGAGCTATTTGGAATGAAAAACTTATAGTTAACGTTGGCGGCATTCAGATAGATAAGACCAAACTGCCTGATTTGTTGGAAGAATACGCCGAAGCATTAGCCGGCACATATGTTTTGGAATATTATCAAGTTCTTACAAGCCCGGAGACAAAATGGTTTGAAGAAAACCATCTTGGTTTGGGGTCTATTCGGCTTGGATATTTGTTGAACGGCAATGATTTTCATAGAAAAGTGGCAATGATTCGTCAGACCGGTATGAAGATCAAAGATGGTGATCGTATAAACGGTTTCATTTCATTTGCAGGCGTTCTATTTATCGAAGGCGATAGTATCAATGAAAAACTTAGGGCTCTTGAGAATCCTGAACACACAGAATGGCAACCCGAAAGATCTTCTAATCCGTTTGAGGCTCGGAAACTTATCAAATCAATAAACGATTTTATGAAAAAGCGCCTCGAGGAATTAGTCGAGCAAGGCCAGCAAAATGAAATAGATGCTGTTGGAGTCGCCAGCTTTATTCCAGATGCTTCAGAAGATGATAAAGATAGAAACAAAGAAGAAACTGTTTCAGATGCAGTTGTCGATATCGAAAAGAGAGTGATTGAGAGGAAATTCATACCCGATGTGACTTCTGTAGATAATGGGGATGATAATTCTGACAGATTGGTAGATGTTACAGATGGTGACGACGACATGGGTTGGGAGCATAATCCAGATCCCAGTTCACATCCTGACCCTCCGCGGCCGCCAAAACCTGTCGATTACGTCGATGGGACAGATAAAACGATCAACGTTCCTAAAGAAATAAAACCGTCGAAATTTATGTATATTTGTAGTAATCCAGACGAGGGAAAGTATTTAATTGACTTTATCCCGTCGGTCGATTCTGAGAACGGATCTTTGAGCTTTTTCCTTTCGGGCGAAACCGAAGCATACAAAGCCGGCATTTTAAGCGCTACTCAAATTGGAGGAACGCAACTGACTACAAAAGGAAACACAATACGTGGGCTTTCTTTTAAAAACGGTCAACATATCAGGATCAATTTGCAACTCGATTACAAAGACTATTGCTCTATGGAGGTAAAAGCATATGTTGATAAGAAATAAATACTTTCCATATCCAGTAGTGGCTAAAGGGAACGATTCATATGCTACGTCCACTTTCTCGAGCGACGTTGAAATTGAGAGAATCGGGTATCAAATTAAATTCTCTTTGAAAGCTAATACAAATAATGCTGAGTTAAATGAACTCATAAAGTCACAGAAGGCAGTTATTGTTCACCATATCGAGTGCGTACAGACTTGTTACAGGCATGCAGTTTCAACTGACGATACCGAAACTTCATTTCTGATTCATGAAAACAAACTTAATGGTGCCGTTCAAATATCAACCGTAATTGTTGCAAACGAAAACATTACTGGGTACAAAAACGCAGATTTTTCTTCTGATTATAAAGGGTTCTCGTTTAATATCAAACGAGGTTGCTTGCTCGCGATAGGTGATTGCATTGAAATTGAGATTAACAAACAAAAGGATGAATTGGAGAACACCGCATCTATCTTCTCTATTATTCCAAATCTCGATCCGGAAGAGACTACCATTATTGTTGACGCGAGTAGCATCAATCCCAAGATAAAAATCAGTATCCCTCAGAAGGGGTGTAACATTTACAAAAACATGAGCGCCAATTTAGAAATTCAGCCCATTATGCATTCTATGATTATTGTTCCCGCACTGATTCAAGTGTTCGAAGAACTCAAAACAGCAGACCTGTTTGATTATGGCAGTTGCAGATGGTTCAAAGCATTGAAAAAAGCGTGTAAAGACAATTTACATATTGAATTAGATGAACAAGGCATAAAAAACCTGGATTCTTATAAAACAGCTCAGTTGCTTATGGATTCTCCTACAATAAGGGCGCTTGAATACCTGGCAGGAGGTTCGGACGATGAGAATTAAGTTTATAACTGAAGAAGGTTTGCTTGCAGCAAAAAGCAATTTCAAAGCGATTTACAAAGAGATTATCAAAAAAGGAAGAACAGATCTACCTGCTCTTCTAAATAGCGCTAATATAATAAAAGAAAGTCCCATTGAGATCGAAGATTTTTCCTTTGATATGTCTCAAGAGCGACCGGCTTCAACAGACGTCGAGAATATCCGGCGAGTGTATAATCATATGAAAGGTCTGAGCGAATCTCAAGCTTCGGATGAGCGGATTTGGGTTGCATTTACACTATCAGAAGGCCTCGACTATATGAAATACCGTTGGATGCCTGAAAACGAAAATGATAAATTCGACCGTTACTTCTTCAAAAATGCAAAACATGGTTACAGCAAACGTCCGTTATTCCGAAATGGTGTTGCTCGTTTGTGGTGGATAGGTTATCATACGTATGACAAGAATAGAGTCAATCCATATGAGTTAACTGAATTTATTTGTAGAGACCAGGACTATATAAACAATCTGTTGGATATTGGGTTTGCAAGCAATTCTATAATCACCAAGGCGGTAATAAGCGCACTATTAGATGCAGAAAAAAACGGTATTACAATCAGTCGTGACCTTGTCCGCTCTGTTTCTCAATATATTAACCTGTTAGGTGGAATCTACATACTTGATTGCCTATCCTATGAGGAGATTTATAGCAAAATCAAAGAAAAATTAGGCTTTTAATTCAATCTGGAGGATCAATATGAAGTGTTTTAATTGCGGGAACGAAATAAGCGACAATACTATCGAAATTTGTCCGAATTGTTCGTCTGTGATTAATGCCACAAAACAAAACTTTATATCTTATATTGGTTCTCCAGACAGTTTGGCTGGATATCAAAAATCATATAAGCTTCTTTTGCTGAAGTCTATTATTGAACACGTTATCAATCATTGCGACCCGGTGATTTCAAGTGTTATTACCGATATTAGAGACTACTATACAAGCAGAATAAAGAGGGGCTTGCAAGCAGATTATGATGTAGACATACGAATTGCCAACATTGAGTCAGCATCCGATTATGATATTTTTGCTTTTATAAAGAGTCAGCCATATAAGGTAATAAACGAAAAAGGGTTTTTGTTTCTTAATCGCAATGCTGAAGGAAAACTCTCATTTGTCTTCAACGAGGATATTTCTGCGTCTATGTCGGAGAGTGAGTGGAAAAAACTCTTGGATATTATTGATGCAAAAATATGCTTGTATTTTCAGCGTTACGATTCATCAAATACCGAAATCCGCCAAGATACTACTACACCAGCTGAAAAAGATAGCGTCGAATCAATAATTGTTAATCCGGATCTTTCGATTCTGGAAATTACGAATTTAAGCGTTAGGGCTAAAAACATCTTGGGGCGAAACAAGCTTTTTACTATCGGTGCGGTTATTGAGTATATTAAGGACAACGATTTGCTCGATTTGAAAAACATGGGAAAAAAAACATGCGAAGAAATACTATCGTTGCTTGGGAAGAACAATGTTCGGATGGCGCCGCAAGCAGATGCAGATAGTATAGCAACATTATTCGCCGGGAATTCGTATCGTCTTTTTGTTAATTATTGCACTAAAAACGGTTTGACGCATCTTTCTGATATTGATGGGATGGATTTTTCAGTATTGCTCAGCGAACCTGGGTTTGGCGTAAGCAAACTTAATGCCGTAATAAAAAAATACAACGAGATAATACAGGAACACAAATGCTCGGCACCTAATAATCAAAGTGATTCTATAGTCATTATGCCTTTGAACGATGCCCTACCGACAATCAATATTAACAAGAGCAATGAGAATCTCAACATCTCTTGTTTGCGTTTTGCTGGAATATCGGCTAAGAGTATTGCGATATTCTATAAAAATGGCTACTCTAAGATTGGGCAATTGTCGACAGTCACAATTGGCAAACTGACTCGGATGTTTGGCGATAAGGGGCAGGCATATTTTGATAAAATCAAACTATTTGAAAAGCCGCTTCTTCAAATTGCTACTGACCTCTTAAACCAACAAAAAACAAATCGTGA
>CAMOXM010000037.1:0-12004 GCA_946629155.1 uncultured Spirochaetaceae bacterium
TGCTGTTTTCGTTTTAGCGGCTTGTGGATTGTCGGCGCAATTGCATCCGCAGGATGAAGGCAATTTCCGTAAGATCGGAAGCACTATGCATGTCAAGCAATTCGTAATATCAGAGGATGGCGGAAATTCCAAAGAAAACAGGAATTTTGATATCGATATCATAGCCACCGGCGATATTGCCGGAAGCGGCGGCGTATCGGAGGAAGCTGAAAGGCTTGATTACGATGATTTGCGCATTTTTGCGGAAGAGACCAGACGTGTCAACCCGAATGTTGTCATGATGGATTGCGGCAATTTCGTTTTCGGCGCCGGCATTTCAGGTCATGTGTCTTCCGAATATGATGGAAACGCATATTATGCTGCTAATCTCGCAAGAATGATCGGGTACAATGTGATGAATGTCGGAAAATACGACTTGTCTTATGGCGCCAAAATATTGGGAGATTGCATTGAGGCGTCTTCATCGGCTTCCGAACAGATGAGCGGCAGAACGTTTTTCGTTTCGCAAAACGTCCGCGGAAATCAGGGAACGATGCAAACCGGTATTGCCGATAAATTCAAGATATTCAATCTGAACGGTTTCAAAATCGGCGTCGTAGGCCTTGTTTGGCATGAAACTGCGCATCCATCGGCCGAAAGCGATTCGGATCTGACGTTCGATATCGATTTCGACGAATTGCAGATTGACATCAACTCGCTTAAAAGAGTGGTTGATTGCGTTGTCTTGCTTGGAAATATCAAATGCGATGAAATTGTCACGCACGAGTTTCCGAGCATGCAGATGGCTTTGGAGAAAATCAAAGGCGTTGATTTGGTGGTCAATTGCGATTCCGCCGGTGGCAGAGAGTTTTTCAGCATGGTATTCGATTCGACCGGCAAGGCCATTCCAATGGTCGTTCCTGATATAAATCTCAAAAGCGTGGTTTTGATACGCCTTCATGTACGAAATGGGGTTTTGTCCGAAGATGTGGATGTGAGGCGCATTTCGGCGCATGAAGTGCATGAGGATTCAGGCTTACTTGCCGGAGCGACTTGAAAATATAATGCTTAGATAATATAATCGGCTTTCAAAAAAAATAGGGCAGGAGAAAATGGGGATGGAGAAGAAAAGAAGAATAAACACCATTTGCGTTCAGGGAGGGTATAGTCCCAAGAATGGGGAGCCGAGGCAAGTTCCGATTTATCAATCGACGACGTTCAAATACGATTCCAGCGAGGAGATGGGCAAGCTTTTCGATTTGGAAGCGAGCGGATATTTCTATACGAGGCTGCAGAATCCTACTAACGATATCGTAGCTTCCAAGATTTGCGAGCTTGAAGGCGGAAGCGCCGCTATGCTGACTTCATCCGGGCAAGCAGCCAGCTTCTTCTCCATATTCAATTTGGCGAATGCAGGCGATCATGTGATTTCGAGCAGCGCGATTTACGGTGGGACCTTCAATCTGTTTGCCGTGACCATGAAGAAGATGGGGATAGATTTTACGTTCGTAAGCCCTTATTCGACCGAAAAGGAGTTGGACTCGGCGTTCAGGCCTAACACGAAAGCGGTTTTCGGCGAGACGATTTCGAATCCTTCTTTAGATGTTCTGGATATCGGGCTTTTCAGCGAAGTCGCGCATAAGCATGGGGTTCCGTTCGTAATCGACAATACTTTCGCAACTCCCGTCAATTGCAGGCCGATAGAATGGGGCGCGGACATAGTGATGCATTCCACCACGAAATACATGGACGGGCATGGGGTCAGCGTAGGGGGCGTAATCGTCGATGCCGGAAATTTCGATTGGATGGCTCATAAGGACAAATTCCCCGGCTTTTGCACTCCGGATGAAAGCTACCATGGAATCACCTATGCGACTAAGTTCGGCAACAAGGGAGCGTTCATAACTAAAGCGACGGCGCAGCTTATGCGCGATTTCGGCGCCATACAGTCGCCCCAGCATGCCTTCTACATAAACTTAGGGCTTGAGAGTCTGCATGTCAGGATGGAGAGACATTGCAGCAATGCTTTGAAAGTTGCCGAGTATCTTTCCAAGAACCCTAAGATCGAATGGGTGAAATATCCTTCGCTTAAGGGCGACAAGTGCTATGAGCTTGCGAAGAAGTATCTCCCGAACGGAAGCTGCGGCGTTTTGGCATTCGGTCCCAAAGGCGGCAGAAAGGCTGCCGAAAAGCTAATGGCGGCCTTGGAGGTTACGGCTATCGAAACGCATGTTGCGGATGCGAGAAGCTGTTGCCTGCATCCTGCGAATGCCACGCATAGGCAATTGACCGATGAACAGTTGAAAGCGGCTGGCGTGAGGCCGGAATTGGTGCGTTTATCTTGCGGGATAGAGGATGCTGACGACCTTATTGAAGATCTAGACCAGGCGATAAGGAAGATTTGAGTGGCGATAGTGATACCGGATACTCTTCCGGCATATTCCATATTGAAATCCGAGAACATTCTTGTAATGAGCGCAAGGCGCGCCAAAAGCCAGGATATCAGGCCGCTTGAGATTGCGATTCTCAACCTCATGCCGTTCAAGGCTGTTACGGAAACGCAACTGATGCGGCTTCTTTCCAATTCGCCGCTGCAGGTGAATGTAACGCTTTTGTCAACGGAAAGCTATGTCGGCCGTCATACTCCAATTGAGCATCTCGATAGGTTTTACAAATCCTTCAGCGATATTTCGGATCGAAACTACGACGGCATGATAGTGACGGGAGCGCCTGTCGAAGACATAGAATTCAAGGATGTGGCGTATTGGAAGGAGATCACATCGATTTTCGATTACACCAAAAAGCATGTCACGAGCACTATTTTCATTTGCTGGAGCGCTTTGGCGGCGCTGAATTATTTTTATGGAGTCGAAAAGATTCCTTTGAAGGAAAAGCTGTTCGGGGTGTATCAGCATCGCAAGATGACAATCGGCGAAAAGCTTTTGAAAGGTACGGACGACGCGTTTTGCATGCCTCATTCGATACGTTCGGCAGTGCGAGAGCATGACATCGCAAGCAACAGCAATCTCGAATTGATAGCTTCTTCTCAAATCGCAGGACCCGGGATAATCAAATCCGTCGATGAAAGATCGATTTTCATCCTAGGGCATGTCGAATACGATCGCGACACTTTGGATTCGGAATACAAGCGCGATTTGGGCAAGGGGATTTTCATCCGCAAGCCGGAAAACTATTACCTTGATGATGCTTGCACCAAGATAAGCATGTCATGGTGCTCAACCGGAAATCTCATCTACATGAATTGGCTGAACCATTACGTCTATCAGATCACGCCGTATTTGATTTGAGAAATTTTTCACAGCGCAGAACTTCGCGGCAATATGGCCTGCTCGCCGAAACGATTGGGCAGCATATCGCTCAAATGCGCACGCCATCGTGTAAAGTTTTCATAAAATCTTTTTTATGCTACAATCATAAAATTATGCAACAATTAAATGAAAATGATATACAGATCGCATTGCTGATAGATGCCGATAATGCGCAATACAAGAATATCGGAGCGCTGATAAACAGGGTTTCGACATATGGCAGGATAATAATCAAGAGGGCCTACGGGAATTGGACCAAAAGCGCGTTGAAGAAATGGGATTCCGTTTTCAACAAATATGCTATCAAGCCGATTCATCAGATCGATTACACTACGAAGAAGAACGCTACCGACATAGCTTTGATAATAGATGCGATGGATTTTCTCTACACTTCCAGCTGCAATTGCTTTGCGATAGTTTCCGGAGACAGCGATTTCACGCCGCTTGCCCTGAAAATCCGCGAAACGGGAAGTCAGGTGATAGGTGCCGGGCTTCCGGGGACGTCCAAGTCGTTTGTCAACGCCTGCGACATATTCGTCAATTTGAATGAGATAGATGACGACGGGGAATCGGAGCAGGTCAAGAAATTGACCGAAAAGGAGAAATACCTCGTTACGCTTTTCAAAACCGCGGCGGAAAGCTGGCAGGACGATGAAGGCTACACCGAACTTGGAAACGTAGGAAACTATATAAAGCGCGTCAATCCGGATTTCAACATAAAGGATTACGGCGTTTCCAAGTTTTCCGCTTTTTTGGAGAAATACAAAAACGTGTTCGACACCAGAGAGGTGAAGACCAAGGGCGGAGGCAGCACCATACAATACAGGATGCTTATTTGAACATCATGTTGCAATTGGAGCGTTGAGGCATGGGGAAAGCTAAGGTTCTGGTAGGGATGAGCGGTGGCATCGATTCGTCGGTTGCCGCGTATTTGCTGAGGGAGGAAGGGTATGACATTCAGGGCGTGACCATGACGCTTTGGAAGCACGGCGATTCATGTTCTTCCGCATCATTAAAGGGGGATGCCTGCTTCAGCCCTAATGAAAAGAATGATGTGGAGAAAAGCCGGTCGGTTTGCCGAAGTCTGGGCATAAGTCATTTCGTCCTCGACATAGCCGATTGCTACGAGCGAATCGTATTGAGGAATTTCAAAGACGAATACGTCGCCGGCAGAACTCCGAATCCATGCGTGCTTTGCAATGAAAAGATTAAGTTCGGGGCGTTGGTCGAAGCCGCGCGTGCGAAGGGCGTCGAGTTTGATTTTTTTGCTACAGGGCATTATGCGAGAATCGTTTCCGTCGGCAAAAGGCTTGCAGTGGCAAAGGCTGCCGATCCGCTGAAGGACCAGAGCTACTTTCTTTACAGGCTTCATCAGAAACAATTGAACGGCGTGCTTTTTCCACTTGGTGAAATGACCAAATCCGAAGTCAGGAAAATAGATGTCAAGTTGGGATTTCATCCTGAAGGACAGTCCGAGAGCATGGATTTCTATTCCGGGGATTATGCGGATTTGCTGGATATTTCTCCGAAAAAGGGGAATATAGTCGATGTTTCCGGCAAGGTGCTGGGTCAGCATGATGGGTATTGGAATTATACCATCGGGCAAAGGCGGGGAATCGGAATAGGCGGGAGCGAACAGCCGTTGTATGTTCTTTCCATAGATCCTGCGCGAAATGAAATCACGGTGGGAAGCGTTGATCAGGCGCAATGCGGAGAAGTTGTTGCCGCGGATCTCTCATTCATGGGCTTGGATGAACATGATGCGGATTCGAGAACGCGCTCGGCGCTTGTCAAGATTCGTTCCGCAGGAAAGCCTTCTTCGTGCCGTTTTTCCATTTCAAAAGGCCAAGCTTTGATAAAGTTCGAATCTCCTGCCTTTTCGCCGTGCTGCGGGCAGAGCGCCGTCGCCTATGACGAAGACGGGGTCGTTCTGTTCGGCGGAGTCATAGAAAGCGTTGGCGGAAATAGCATTGTCGGATTGAAATCGGGAAATTGATTGAGTGAAGTGAGATGTCTGGAAAGAAGAAGAGCATAAGAATATTCAGGTTGGTGCTGGTGCCTCTGACGCTTGCGGGATTTTTCCTTTATTTGTATTTCGTTGAGGGTAAAGGGATGATCCGTCAGGTGTTCGACGGCTTGAAGTGGAAATGGCTGGCAGTCGCCATAGCGGTGTGGTGCCTGGCTTCTCTTACCTATGATATAAGCTTGGCGCTTATTCGGAGGCACTATCAGAAAAGATTCCCGTTCTGGTATGTTCCGCTCAATTCACGAAAGGCGCATTTCTACGAGATGCTTACGCCCGGTACGTTCGCTTTCGGGCCGGCAGCTCAGGTGAACAGCATGTCCAAGCAGGGAGTGCCGGTTTCGAAAGGCATTTCGATAATATTGCTGCAGCAATCGTGCAATGTGATTTCGCACATACTCTTTTCGCTGACTTGCGTTTTCGTCAACTTCGCTTTTTTTCGCGACAGGATGAGCGTTATGATGTGGGTGGTGTATTTGGCTGCGCTTTCGTTCAGCGTGGTGATAGTGATGATATACATGCTGGTTCCGAGGAAGGACGGCCTTATAATCGCAGTCGGCAATCTTGTCATATCGTTCTTTTCCAAATTACACATTCTGAAGAAGGAGAAGACGGATAAGCTGATTGTCAAGCTTCAGGATCATGTGGGCAAGCTGAAGAAGAACATGAGCTCCCTTGATTTCAGTTCGTTCGAATGGGCGAGGAGCATATTGATTCTCATAATTGAGAAATTCATTTCGTTTTCGATCCAGTTTTTCGTGGCTCTGTCGCTTGGAATCGACATACAAGGCTCGTTTTTCCTATTGGTGGCCTCTTTTTCGATGGCAATCATCATTTCCAATCAGGTGGCGATACCGGGCAGTTTCGGAATACACGAGATATCCTATTTCGTTTTTCTGATGCCAATAATCGGTTCGGAGACGTCGTTGAATTTCATGATGCTTCTCAATAGGATAGTCACTTATTATTTCCCGCTGCTGTTCGGAGGATTGGCTCTTATGATAAAGAATCCCGGGACCAGAAAGACGGATATTTTGAAAGACGACGGCGAAAGCGAAATCATCGAGAGCATAGATGATTTCATTTCGAACGGTCCGGAGGTCTGAATCTTATGCAGAATTTGGAGGAGCTGTTCAAAAAATACTATCTGGAATACACTTCGTATGTCGTCAAGGATAGGGCGATTCCGTATATCGAAGATGGATTCAAGCCGGTTCAGAGAAGAATAATCCAAACGCTTATAGACTCCGACAACGGATCCATGTATAAGGTTTCCGATATTACGGGTCGGACCATGAGGTACCACCCTCATGGCGATTCGTCAATATACGAGGCGTTGGTCAATCTGGTTAATGCGGGGTATTTCATAGAAGGAAACGGAAACTTCGGGAACATGCTGACCGGAACAGAGGCCGCCGCCGCTCGATATATAGAGTGCAGGCTGTATTCGTTCGCAAAGGAAGTTCTCTATTCGCCTGACATAACGGAGTATGTGCCGTCGTATGACGGCAAGTACAAAGAGCCTGTCGTGTTTCCATCTAAGCTGCCTGCGGTCTTATTGCAGGGCGTGATGGGCATAGCGCCCGGCATGACATGCAAGATTTTCCCGCACAATCCGCTCGAAGTCATCGAATGCATGAAGACTGCGATAGACGGCGGGGATTTCCAGATTTTCCCTGATCTTCCTACGGGAGGTCTGATTGACGTATCTTGTTACGATGACGGCAAGGGCGAGATATCGATTCGCTCCAAAGTGGATGTTGACGAGAAGAACAGAAAGCTTGTCGTACGCGAGATTCCTTATGGCGTGACCACCGAATCCCTGATAGCGGATATTGATTCCGCGACGAAAAAAGGCAAGTTGCATGCGGTTTCCATAAACGACTACACGACTAAAACCGCGAACATAGAGATAGAAATCGCAAAAGGCGATTGGAGCCTTGACAAGGAGCTTGAAAGCCTGTTCGCTCATACGAAAGCCGAGATGAAGGTGAAAGACCTTTCTCCGATGCTGATAGTGAACAAGCATCCTGTCATCATGGGCATATCGGAAATCATAAGGTTTCATGCCGCCTACCTTCAGGATGTTCTCAGAAGGGAGTTGGAGTTCGATCACGGCAAACTCATCGATAAGATGCAGATGCGCACGTTGGAGAGGATTTTCATCGAGGAACGCATTTACAAGAGAATAGAAACTCTTAGGACTCAGGAAGAGATCGACGCGCAGGTGCGCGAAGGACTCATGGCTTTCAAGGACGAGTTCGTTCGGGAATTGGTGGACGAGGATATCGAAAACCTGCTCAAATTGCCGATAAGGAGGATTTCCCTTTTCGACATAGAGAAGAACAGAAAGGATGTCGAGGAGCTGAACAAGACGATAAAGGAGAACGAGGACAAGCAGCGCCATATCAAAAGATATGCCAAATCTGTTCTCGACAGACTCGCAAAACTCATACCGAAAAGCATCAACACTGCGAGAAAAAGCGAAATAGCGTCTTTCTCCGTCATCAGCGTCAAGGATTTGGCGGAGGAGAATCTGCAGCTCAAATACGATAGGAGCTCAGGATATATCGGGTATGCTCTGAAAACAGGCGATGATTTGTTCATGGTGGGAGAATCAAGCAAGATCCTAATCGTGCTTAAGGATGGAACTTATCATGTCACTCAGGCGCAGGATAAGTATTTCGCGGGGAAAAACGTCGCATTTGTCTTGCCTGCCGACAAGGATTTGCTTAGGAAAACGATCTTTACGATCCTGTTCAGGAGCAAATCCACTAAAGTCATGATGATAAAGAGATGCTGCATAACGCAATTCATAATGAATAGGATGTATTCGCTTGTTCCGGATGGCGATTTCGAAGCGAAATTCATATGCAAGGACGAAGAGGGACGTCTTACGATCGAATTCAAAACCGGCAGAATCAAAACCGAGCAAGTGTGGCTATCCGATTTTCTCGTCAAGGGCGTTTCCTCTCAAGGCGTGCAGCTGACCAGACGCGAAGTGGAGAAGATAGGGTACAGGAAGATGAACGCGGAAGACAAGCCGCCGGCAACAGCCGAACCGGATCTGTTTTCCAATGGTTGAGGACGAATGGAAAGCAAGAAAGAATATTTGATGAGGCTCGGCGAGATTTCGCTGAAAGGGTTGAACAGAAGGGATTTCGAAAGGCAGCTGGCATTGAATGTCAAAAGCAAGCTGGGTACGAATCGCTCGAACATACGCAGCGGAAAAGGCAGAATGCACCTTGAGGTTTCGTCGGATGTTCCGGATTCGCTTTTGAACGGCATATTATCGACTACGTTCGGAATTTCCTTTTTCGCCAGATGCTATTCGTGCAAAAAAGATCTCGATGAAATGGACAGACTTGCTGAGGTCGTCCTGAAGGAGAGCTTCGCGAACGACGGCTCGTCGTTCAAGATAGATGCGAGGAGGGAGGATAAGGGGTTTCCGCTTTCAAGCTATCAGATAGAATGCCGCCTTGCCGACGTAGTGCATAAATGCTTTCCTTCGCTATCCGTTTGCTTGAAGAATCCGAAGCGCATCCTGCATGTCGAGGTTCGCGACAGGATATACTTCTATTCTTCCCAATGCCCTTCGCCCGGCGGCTTGCCTGCCGGTTCTTCTGGAAAGGCTCTTTGCCTGCTTTCGGGAGGAATCGATTCTCCGGTCGCCGCTTACATGGCGGCATCAAGAGGGCTTCATCTGGAATTGGTCTATTTCCATGCTTACCCATATACCGGCGATGAGGCTTTGGACAAGGTGAAGAAGCTCGCTGAAATCATTTCGCCGTATCTGAACGGCACTGTTCTTCATGTCGTGAATTTCACCCCGATGGAGAAGCTTATCGAATCCTATGCGTCCGAACGCGAGAAGACGCTGATGCTCAGAGCGGCGATGATACGCGTCGCCGAGAAAATCGCTCGTAAAAGGCGATGCGGCGCACTTGTAACCGGCGAATCGCTCGCCCAGGTGGCCTCGCAAACCTTGGAGGCGCTCGACTTCACGACCTCCATGACCAATATGCTGGTGATGCGCCCGCTGATAGGGATGGACAAGGAGGCGATAACCGCTTTGGCGCGTAAAGTCGGAACTTATGAGACATCCATTCTGCCATACAGCGACTGCTGTTCGCTTTTTTCGCCATCTCATCCTATGACCAGACCCAATCGCGAAAAGGAAACGAAGGCTTATTTCTCGATGACAGGCGCGGAAGAGGCCGAGGACGCAGCCGTGTCCGGTTGCGAGGAATTCCTGTATTCTGCTGCTGAGTTCTGATTCTTTGATGCATCGCATGGCTTGATGATAACAGTATTCAACGTCTTTTGGAAGCATGATAGGGTTTTCCAGCCTTCGTCCACCCCGAGAACAGATTTGATACAAGCGTGAGCGAGCGTCGAATTGCAAGGAAGAGCTCGTTCTTATTTGAAATGAGGCCGAGCGAACGCTTGAAGAGATTTCACGTAAGAGAAATCTATACAATTACACGATTACTACTCGATTACACACGATTACTTTTGTTGATTTTCAATGAGTTGGGAGAGTTGATATGTCTCAGTTGCTTGTGCTTAGAACCTGATTAACGGACTGATTTCTTGATTTTATATTTTTATTTTGACATAATTAACAGAAATAAAAAAGAGAGATTGACAAAAAAATATTTATCACCTAAGAAAGCAACGATAACTTTGTCTAAGAGTTACTCCCTCTCCCTCTTCCTCTCCCTTCTGACGTTTTTTTAACAACATTTATTTTTTTGCATTACCACAGCTTACGTGGCAATCTTTAGCAAGGCGTTGGAAAATGATATTTCATTTACAACGTTTTGGGGTGTTCAGATTTTGCTTTGCTTTATATCCCTCTTAGGGATAATTTTTTCTATTCTTTGGATTTGCATGGCACGTGCTTCAAAAGCGAATCAAGAAGAGTTCGAGATGCGACTCACTGTTTTTGGAAGAGAATCTGAGATTTCTGCATTGAATCGTGCAGAAAATTTTGATGATGAATTTTTTTTAACAAAACGGGTACTCATCCAAATATACTCGGCGAAGTAGATTCGTTGAAGTTTAGGAAATACGCCAAATGGTGCCATAAAACCAATACAAGGTTTTTTTCAACAATTGGCGGGTCGTTCAGCGTTAGCAAGATTAATATAATTATAGGCTTTGTTTTTATGCTTCTATTTTTGTTTCATGGAGTTATAGTTGGCTTGTCTGTTGGGATGCGGAACGCAGGCGGGATGGTGTTGGTGGCTATGTGTAGAATTGATGGAATCCAACTGGGTCTACTGACAGAAGGCAATCAATCATTTTTTGAATACTTGTGTTATGTATTCTCAAATATAAGCTGTTTTAGCGTGGCGTGTCCTATTGCATGCATTTTAATTGTTGTTGGGATTGGGGTGTAGCTTTTGTTGAAGAAGCTGTTATATTCTAATCATTTGAATCATAGAAAATGAGGCAGTTGAATGTGTGCAAAATATGTAGATTATGATTTCTTTGATAAAAATTGTAAAAGTTGCGAGTTTCATGATACCAGAGGCGATGGATTTAAGCATTATTGCCAATATGAGAAAAGTAGCTGTAAGATTTTTACTTATAAGAGGCGAATAAAGTTTAAGAGCCATATGATAATTAAGTTTTGTAAGGAGAGAAATTCAGTCATGGAGTGTGTTAATTTGAGGAAGGCTATTGATGAAACCCTCACTAAGATAGGAAAGGTCGATTGACATGATACTTATGCTAGATTCAATAATAAAGCCCAAAAAAGGTGATGCTAAAGAAGGTAAGGCACTTCACGAAGAAGTGTTTATTGATGGCAGTGATTTGCGTGTTGCTTTGCAAATTGGTGATGAGTATATGAAATATCGTTCTCATATTGATGCTTTGAAGCCTCAAATTGAATATTGGGGGCATTGCGGTGCCGATGAGAGAAAAGAAGCTAACTTTGTCTATGTTGACAAGGTATCTGGTTGGGATGATTCCGATAAAAAAGTCGTTGAAGCGGTTTTTATGATTGGTGCATTTCATGATATGGTAAAGAATGTAATCGATTTGTTGTATAAAATCGTTTAGATTTAGAATTGGAGGTGTTTTTATGAAAAGAGTTGTGTTTTTGATTTGCGCTTGCATTGGCATCGTATTCGCTTCGTCTTCGTGTTCGTCCATTAAGACCCATGGGCAGTCTGCATTGTATGCGTTCAGTCTTTTCGAAGATGAATATGATGAAGCTAAGTCCTGCAAGGAGCAGAACAGCTTTTAGATTCGATGCGGAGTGTTATCAAACCGGATTTGCAAGAACATATCGACGACAGTGTAAGAACGGCGTTAAAATCTAATCATCACTGCGGAACGTAGTCGTTCCGCCCATAGCCGTACGGCTGCGCAAGAGCTTACTTTGCAAACCATTGCGTGACCAGATGGCGCAAAGCCGGAAAGAGAAAGCGCTTCAGTTGCCTGCGAAAAGTTTTCGTATGCTTCCGTTGTGATTTCGTTCGAGCCTTCTCTTTCTACATCTTCATCGGCCGCATCTGCGCGAGCCGTTGCAGAGCAAAGGCTCGCCGGCGGAATCATGCTGTTGTTTCCGTTTGTATCATTCCTTTGGAATGTAGTCGCTCCGCCCATTGTCGTGCGTCTGCGCGCGCATTGCGTTGCAATCCGCTGCGGAACCGGCAGG
>CAMOXM010000038.1:0-11990 GCA_946629155.1 uncultured Spirochaetaceae bacterium
GCTTCACGACGCTGACAGGCAGGAAATCGGGATTCCTCATCTGCAGGAAGGCCAAGGAGGAAGCGAGCAGGGAGATCCTACGAGCTCTGGAGAATGGGCCCTGCTTTTCAATCACTCCCGACAGGGGCAGGGAGTTCTCAGGCTGCAGGGAGCTCGGCAGAAAGCTCGGAGCGAAGTTCTATTTTCCCCTTCCACATCAGCCTTGGGCAAGAGGAACAAACGAAAACACTAATGGTCTTTTAAGAGAATATTTTCCAAAAGGCGAGGACATGGCGAATTTGACAGACGAGGAGGTAAGCAGTGGAATAAGGGAGCTGAATCTGAGGCCTAAAAAGTGCCTTGGATGGCTGACGCCTTACGAGGTGTATTATGGAGTTCGGTTGCACTAGGGCTTGCTAATTCGCCAATCTAAAATTACCATCACTTTAAGTAAAAGTTTAAGTAAATGTTGTTTTGTGTTAGATTCCAGACAGTCCAGAACAGAGCAAAAAACTTGAAATTTCGCGAATTTTGGGGTAAATTTAGCAATATCTGACGGAAAAACGCTATTTGTACTCATACAAGTCCAATCTAATCTAGTGCTAGTTGCCAATCTTGCAAACGGTTTTAGATTTTTGAAACGTGGGCGATTTGCCGATTCAAATATAACACCATGCGCTTGTTGCATTTGAAATGGCATGGCAGCCACAAAACTAAGATTTTGGTGAAAGAGTATGCACATACTTTAAGCAAAGTCGCCTATTAGCCAGTATCGCATCCGGCTTTTGCCGCCGTCGGGCGATTAATTTCGCCTTGTCAGCGATTCAATGCGCCCAATGAGCTTTTCGGCCGGATTGATTTGCTTGGCGACATCTCCTGTTTTCAATTTCTCCGCAGATGCGCTTATGCTCTTTATCACGCTCACGAACTCTTCGGATTCCAATGTCTTCCTGTCCGCTACGAAGCCTGCAAACCCATCCTTGCATACGAACGGATAGCGGCAGCCGCTTGCATTGATAAGGCTTTCCATTTGGCCCTCAGCCAAACCGAGATATGCGACAAGCATTTCAACCGTACGCGACTGCATGATGTATTCCGTCCAATGAACAGGCACGTTTCCGCTTACATGAAATCCCACGCGATATACGAGTTCCACCCTGCTTTCGCCGCGAAAGGAACTTGATTTCATCGCAAACAGCGTTCCGCATTCGACAACCTTCGAGCTTGCGGACTTGATTATGACATCGGTCACAGTTCCTGCCGGGCGGAACAATTCCGGATTCTTGGCGGCAAGGCTTTCGGCGTCGAATCCATCGAACGCATGCGGACGGCTATCGGACAGAATCTTCGAGAAGTCCTCATCGCGCCCTTCAGCATACACTGGAATCATGAAAAGAGGCGCAAGACAAAAATAGAAATTCTTGAAGAACGCATCGCCATAGTGCGCAAAGTTCCTGTTTATCAAATCATAATCGAACGATGCGATTTTCCCGATTCCCGGCCTGATTCCATCGGAATATCCGAGTTGGCCTCCTTCGAGTATGCATGATGTGGCGCACCCGTCCTTTTCGAGATAGAAATTATCGCCGAAACCTTCCGCAGACTTGACGAAATCCGTGAATTGGCTTATCGCATAAGGCGTGTACATCATCCTGAATTCGACATCATTGTCGCGATCTTCTGTGTTGAAAAGCGCTTCGAATTTAGTGTCTGAAAGCGGCGTAAAGGATTTTCCTCCGCTTTTCAACGATTTCTTTTCGATTTTGATGAATTTCTTTTCGGCCTTCTTGACTTCCTTTTCAAATTGCTTTTCCGATTTGGCGTTGATGTTAACGGGGTTTCTGAAAAAAGTGAGGTTCGGGCATGCTTCGCTAAAATAAATCGCTCTCGTATAAGGATGGTAGTACGGATAAGGCTTTTCAACGGAAGCGGTCAGCGTCTCATATCTCGTAACGGCTTTTCTGTTCCCGTTGGAATCCGTGACGTAATCCCTGTATGGAAGCGTAATCGAACAGGTGTATATCTTGGTCCCCATGACGAACCGCACATAGCTCATCACCATGAAGAGCTTTCCGTCAACGCAGCCGGACAATGATGAAACCGTCGTTATCGATTCGCCTTTCAAGAAGTTTATATGGTTCAGAAGTTCATTCTCCCTGTCGCTTCGCTCCCTCAGCCTTTCGACAAATCCGCTCGGTATGTAAGGCGCTATCTCGATTGCCGGAGCTATATCATGAACGATATTGCAGAAATCCTCCGTATTCATGATGGAAAGCAAAGGCGACACCTGATTCCACGCATCGCCTTCGATTCTTTTCACGACTTTTTCCTGATTTTTGATCAATTTGGCGTATTTGCCGATTTTAATGATGGATTGGATTGCAAGAAATCCGAAAAATCCGATGCCCGCAGCCTCCAAAGCGGCGCGGGTCATCTGCTCCTGAGTTCGAGACCAGCCCTGCGATTGCTTATATGCGAAATACGACACAACAGCGACAACCGCAATTGAAAATATGAGGAAAAATATCCAAAGACCTTTTTTCCTCCTGTATCCGTCGAGTATTCCGTTCTCCTCATTCAAGGACCTG
This sequence comes from uncultured Spirochaetaceae bacterium, assembly GCA_946629155.1. Classification (GTDB taxonomy): domain Bacteria; phylum Spirochaetota; class Spirochaetia; order Sphaerochaetales; family Sphaerochaetaceae; genus UBA9848. Next base: position 2,568 of record CAMOXM010000038.1, read on the forward strand.
ACCGTCGCCTTGTTGGCTTCCACATCAATGCCGGATTTTTTCGTCAGTTCCTCGAATCGCTCGACCAGCCTGTCCCTATAGGCAGCCTTAAGTTCGGATGTATAATACCGCGCAGGTTCAAGAAGCCGCTCTTCCCTCATATCCTATCCTATCATTTGAAAGAAATGCTAAGAACTATGCCGAATCTATTGCAAGGCGTTCGGCTGCGATGCATTCGGCTGCGAAGCGGCAGGCTGCTGAAAAGTCGTTAGTTGCTGAACCGTCGAAGGCACGATCACATATCCCGACACCACTACCTCCGAAGGAGCATAGATCCCAAGAGTAATAGCATTCAGCAATATGCATCCGGCGCTCGCTTCGTGAACGACCGAAACATCTTCGACGCCTATTCCGCCATACCGGATCGCAACCTTGCGGCAAATATCGGCAACAAGGAAATCGTAATTAGTTTGAGATACGTTGACAAATGTCGCTCCTGCGCTCGAGCCCAAAAACTTATTCATCCAAACCCTTTCGCTAAAATAAATGCGATTGACAGGCTCATCCCTTCCGACAGTCCTGCCGAAAGACAGACCCTTCGATGCGAAGGAAACACATGAAGCAAGGCATGCGCTGGCAATCAAAACCGCAAGCATAACGATCAAATTACTCTTTCTGTTCATAATGTGCAATATTATATATTGAAAAACCAAACGCTTCAAGAGCGCTATCAAGCAAAAAGCGGTTTTTTGATTTTCCTCGCCAAATAAAAGAATGGAGTGTCGATAAGAGCGCCTACGGTCTTGAAAAAATACGTGCTTACGAGAATATACATGAACGTTTTGAGATCATACATCCCATAAAATGCGAACGGAACGAAAATCAGCGTGTCGATAAGCTGGCTCGTGAAGGTGGAGCCGTTGTTCCTCAGCCATGGAAGCGCCGGACGATGCTTTCTTATAAAAGAAAACGCCGAAATATCAAATGTGTTGGACACAATATAAGCGGCGAACGAAGCGGCTACAATGCGCATCGAGGAAAATCCTATGACGCTTTTCAAATGCTCATGGGCAATATCCGTGGAATCCGGCTTGAACCATAGCGTCACGGCATAGACCAGCAGCATTATCAACATAGTGAGAAACCCCATATACACGCCTTTGCGCGCCTCGGCATCAGAGTGGTTTTCCGAAATAATATCCGTTGCCAGAAAGCTCGAAGCATACAAGGCATTTCCCAAAGTCGCCGTGATTCCGAAGACTTGGATGTTTTTCTGCACCTGCAGGTTCGACACGACCGTAGCGAAAATCATCCACGCATACAGCCCGTCCTTCCCAAATGCCTTGTACATCGCCAGAACGGCGGAGAAAGCTATCACGAATTCAACAAAAAACAAAACTTCATTGCTCATAAACATATCCCAAAGGGGAATTTTAAAACCCATAACAACAAAAAGGCAGGCCCGAAAGCCTGCCCGATCGTATAAAAACAGGTTTTTGAAGACAATACCTGAGAGCGCTTCTGAAAACCTGCTATTCGAAGATGCCTAGAACCAGAACGGCATCATCCCCATGCGAGGTCTCGCACGATAATTCCTCATCATCCTATCGCGCCTGCAACGATAGCAATCGCAATAATCCTCGTAGCGCGGCGCGTCATCGAACATCTCGCGAATGCCCCTCATGCTGCGCACCATGTTGTCAAACGCCGCATCGACGAACTCATCCGATGGAAAAGCGCTGATGCGCCGAATGTCCTTAGAGCCCTCCGAAACCGTCCAGCCGGCATCGTCATCGTTCATCTTGATGCTATATCCGTTCATGCCGCTTACATCAACGGATTCGTTCTTGCTATCCTTGATCACATTGCCATCGGGAGTCTTCTTCTCATAAGAGCTCGTGACGTTGAGGACTCCGGGATTATCCTTCGAAGTCGAAGCCTCGAACTTGCGCACCACATACGTGCCGTACCCTTTCGATCCGTCATTTGCTTCATCTTCAGCGAAAACAAAAGAGGACAGCATGAAAATCATCAAGAAAAAAGGAAAAATGAATTTTTTCATAAAAACCCTCCTAACAATAGAAACGGCAAGCATTCTTGCCATAACCGCATTTAATGCTAACACCACTAAAGAAAAAAATCAAACGCAGCGATCGGTTCTATGTCGCTATCGGGCGATTAGTTCCGTCCGGATTATCGGGCGACTTGTTCCGCCCTGCGCCTTCCGCATGCTATAATTCCAGCAGGAATGGTGTCTCCTCATTCGTATCGCTTTTCATCAGACGATTCCCGCATAGGAAAAAGTCCGCATCGGAAGGGAACATGCCCTTTTTGATTTTGATATGCAAATCCTCCTGGTCGTCGGATAACTATATGGAAAGCTCGCCGATAGGATTCGTCACCTTAAAATGATTGCTGTAGGTGTCGGCCGAATGCACTGTCTGCGGCTTCGTATCCTTTACGGGCGATTGCTCTTTTTCCGCAACATTAACCCTTATCTTGTTCTTCTCGGGATTAATCTGACGAATTAGCAAGCCATAGTAGCAACGCCGCGGATTTCCGACAAATAGTTTTCACGCCTGAACAGCTTCATGATACCACCCAAGCATCATTATATCTTCAAAGCCAATTTATCAAGTTATGGTGGTTTTTCCATCGCCATTGCACCAAATTACCCCCTAACTCGGATAATTTTCGAGGTAAAATACCGATAGTTTTCCTGTTAGAGAAGAAAATGAAAATAGGAATCTGCCGCATTTCGGAGGCTTTTTGCCGTATCAGCACCCGAAAAGCATGTCGAGGTATTTCCTCTTCTCTATCCTGTCTGCAAGTTCGAGCTTTTCATAAAAGCCCATGATGTATTTCTTAATCGCGTTCACGGTCCTAGTCGGCGCCTTCTCGTCAACCAGAACCTCTATCTCAAGGAAAATGCCCAGGTTTATCACGTCGGCGAGCTCTATATGGACCTCATAGCCCTTATATTGGGTGTTCCAAACATATTCGCGCTTGGTTTTTATCCCGAATGGAGCGTTGTCCTTCTCGATCTGCTTCGCCTCCTCCTTCGTGATTTTCCGCTCGGTTTCGATGTTGTTCTCGATTCCGTCTTCTACGACCCTCACTTTCACGTTGTAGAAATAGTCATCCTCTATTCTGCGGACCCTGAATTCCCCATCGGTGCCTGATTTGTGAAAATACGTATCCACCTTCGTCGTTTTCTCAGGCGTTCCGAACTTCTTGTTCATATACGAAAAAACATTGTTCAATTGGAAAAAACCAACTCTAGCCTTAGCTTCTATTTCCCTCATACGATATTCTCCTTTCGATAAATCTCGAAAATCCTCTTTTAGATGCTTTTCCGCCCTATAGCGCGCTCCTTGATCGCATTCGAAACGGTTTCGACAAACAGCGATTCGAATTCGGTCTTCTCGCACACATTGCATTCCAACTTCCCGTCGCGATAAATCGCATAACCGCTTTTCGTAGCGCAAACGGCCACATCGGCATCCTCCGCCTCCTTGATTCCGTTCACAGGACAACCCATGATTGCAAGCTTGAGATTCAGACCTCGAATGTCGAAATTATCGAAAACGAAATTCTCCACCATCCTGTCGAACTCTTCGACATCCGCTCCGGCTCTGGCGCACATCGGGCAAGATACGATCTGGAAATCTCCGCTTGCATTGCCGAGTGTTCTCAAGAATTCGTAAGCGCATCTGACCTCGCTCTCCTCGCTGCCGGATATGGAATATCTTATGGTGTCGATTCTTCCCGTTTTAATCAAGTCGCAAAGAACCATAGTCGTTCGAACCGCGGAAACGCATATATCGCCCGCTTCGGTAAGACCGACATGCATCGGATAGCCAAATCTCTCGCCAATCAGACGATTTATGAATAATGTTCTCGAATAATCCGACGACTTCACGCTCAGGACAAGGTTTTCGAACCTGCGGCTTTCAAAAAAGGAAACGTAATCGTCGAAGAACCTTATAATCGCATCATCGCTCCTATCGTCAAGGCTTCCTTCGTTTATCCCTATTCTTATCGCAGCGTTTCTTTCGCCTGCCAATTCGGTTATGGATTCCAAGTCGGAGATCCTGAAATTCGCAGGGTTCAGGCGAATGGCGGAGCAACCCGCCTTCAGCGAGCGGACGGCCTGAGAAACGCTCCCCTGAATGTCGCTGACCAAAGGAAAAAGGTCGTCGCATCTTCGGACGAAACTGCGAATCTCATCTTCCGACTCGTCGGAGATGGAAAAGCGCATTATGTCGCATCCCATATTGTACAGCCTCTTCAGGGAAGCTTCGGAATATGCGCGAAGCGGCTTTTTGAACATGGATTGGATCGCTACTCGGCCATCCCCAAGAACGATTCGACCGACCTTTGATATCTTTCTCATCTTTTGGAAAGCAAACCGAACACCAAACCGATTGCAGCGCCGGAGACGAGACCTCCGATATGACCGCCGATGCTGATATTCGGAACGGCGAATGTGATGGCGAGGTTCATTATTATCACATAGCCTATCGACCTGATCGCGCTCATCCTATGCATGATCATCGCCAATGCGAAAGCGGCGCCCATAAGTCCGAAAATCGCCCCTGACGCTCCGACCGTAACGGTATTGCGACCGCTTATGAGCATCACGAGGATTCCGCCGCAAATCCCGCTTATCAGGTATATCAGCCCCATTTTGAACATTCCAAGCGCGCCCTCGACTATCCTGCCGTAAAGATGAAGCGCATACATGTTTCCAAGAAGATGCATGAGTCCGCTATGAATGAACATCGATGTCAGGAGCCGGTAATATTGTCCGTTTCTGACGCTCGAAGGTATCAGACCGAATCTATAGATAATGTTCGAATTACTCCCCATCAGGACATTGCGCATCAAATCCGAGCCGCCCCTCGTTCCCGCAAACAGCCCTATGACCGCAACCGCAATATTGGCAACAAGCAGAATATTCGTCAAAACGCCTTTCTTTTCCATATTAACGATTATAGCACCGAAGCATTTTAAAGACCATAGCACCCTTCAAGGCGCTTCTAAAAGCCTGCTTCCAGAGAGCGCCTGTGAATTTCGGAGGCGGAAAATTGCCGAAAACCAGCGGAATACTATCGTGTCCTTTGCTGATTTCCAGCGGTTTTCAAGCCCGAAAGGCATCAGGCGAAATCGGATTCTGAGGTTTTAGAAGCGCCCTCAAGCCTGTTTTTACAATCATTGCAAAATATTATAGAATAATCGCAATACAAGTGCAGTGCAGACAAACCTGCGCATTCAAGGAGATCAGACTATGATATCAAGTTTGGAAAAGGAAAGGCTCGGGTTCGCTCCGCAACTTCTGGACGTATTCAAAACCAAACCGGAAGACACGGAAACATTCGAACTTCTCGGAGCAACAAGGTTCAGGAACGGCAAAACCGACAAAAAAACCCTCAGGAGCATCAAGAACATCTGCGTGATTCTTTCCGGAGGTCCTGCCTCAGGCGGACATAACGTGATATGCGGAATTTTCGATGCGGTTCAGAAATCCAAAAGCGAATCGGTCATCTATGGTTCGATTGCCGGTCCGGGCGGACTTGTCAAAGGCAATCTCAAGCAGATCAACGCAAACCTCGTAAACAAATACAGGAACCATGGCGGCTTCGATATGCTCGGCACCGGAAGAACCAAACTCGATAAGGAAGAACAATTCGAAAGCATAATAAAGGTCTGCGAAAAGAAGAGCATCAATGTGATTTTCGTGATCGGAGGCGATGATTCCAACACCAACGCCGCGATAATGGACGACTACTTCAAATCCAAGGGCGTGGATATCGCCGTCATCGGAGTTCCAAAAACCATTGACGGGGATTTGAAAAACAAGAATATAGAGATAACATTCGGATTCGACAGCGCTACGAAGATGTACAGCGAGACAATCGGCAACATAGAGAACGATGCTGTCAGCAGCAGGAAATACTACCACTTCATAAGGGTCATGGGGAGAAGTGCCTCGCACATAGCTCTCGAATGCGCTTTGCAATGCCAGCCCAACATAACGCTGATAAGCGAGGAAATCAAGGCAAAGAAAATGAACTTGGATTCCATTGCCGACTATATTGCGAACATAGTCAAAAAGAGAAAGGACGCTGGTCTCAGACATGGAGTGTGCCTGGTTCCCGAAGGGATAATCGAGTTCATCGACGACATCAACGCCCTCATCAAGGAGCTCAATTCCATCCTGGCCGGAAACGCCGGAATGAACAAGGAGGAAATCTGCTCGAAGCTTACGCCGAAAAGCCAGAAAGCGTTCGCAAGCATACCAGAAGCGTATCAGGACCAGCTCCTGTCGAAGCGCGATCCGCACGGAAATGTTCAAGTCTCGAGCGTCGAGAGCGAAAAGATAATCGCGGAAAAAGTCAAGCAAAAGCTGAATGATCCGGACTTCGACTATCAGACGCATTTCCTCGGATACGAGGGCAGATGCGGATTTCCGACCAACTTCGATTGCACATACACGTACAACCTCGGATTCTGCGCATATTACCTGGCCCTCTTCAACAAGAGCGGGTACATCTGCTTCATAAAGGACGTAGCGGAAAAGACGAAGGAATGGAAGGCCGGCGGAATACCCCTTAATTCCATGATAACCGTCGAGAACAGAAACGGCATGAAGAAAAAAGTCATAGAGAAGGCTCTTGTCAATCTCGACGGCAAGCCGTTCAAGACTTTCGAAAGCAAGAGGGAATCCTTCGCCATCTCGGATCAATACGTATATCCCGGTCCGATACAGTTCACGGACGCCAAGGATTTCAACATCCCGATCACATTGAAACTCGAAAGCTAAAAGACATTTCCAAAATCCTTTTGGAAGAGCCCTTCAGTTTCAAATTCGCAAGCGCTCCATATAAAGACGAACAAGTCTTCGGGGAGCGCTTTCATTTTATTGTCTTTAGATTATCGAGGTTTTTTCAAAACTAATTTCAAGACGTTGCGAAGCCTATTCCGACGCAAGGCGTTCCCCTTTCGAAACGGGCTAATACTTTGTGTATATGCCCGTTTCGAAGGGGAATCCGCAGGACTTGCGACTTGCACCGAGATCCGAACAGCGTGAAGGAAGGAGTTTTGAAAAAACCTCTATCCTTTATATTTATCGACCGAAAGCTATTCTCGAAAGAAATTATGTCCTTTTGATTCTAAAGCGATCCTGGAATCCGAATTTCATCACTCTCTTATAGTAATCCAAGAATTCACCGAACCCATCGGCAAAGCAAAGCGTTACCGGAACTTCTTTAATTTTAGTGTTGAATTCGCCGACTTTATATTCTATGAACACTGTCATCAAGTGCTCGGCTAAAAAGCCATAGACTCGTTGCTGATACGGATTGCGCGAATCCACTTCCGAGTGTATTTTCCCCTCCACTTCAAATAAGATCTTGAAAAGAAAATCGCAATATTCATCAAACAGCTCTTTTCTCGTTATCAGCATGTTGTAGAAATAGCCTTTCCTTTCCTGCATGACATTCAAAGCATAGGGATATGCTTGCGGAAAGAGCTCTTTCACTTTTTCCAATGTTATATCCATGTCGCTTGCATACCAACCCCTTCTATGCAAGTCATAAGCCTTAAAACCCAAATTCGATCTTTCCGGCAATATGATATCAGCACCCTGCAGCAGATCTTCGATAGCATCCTTGTTCATATTTAGTTTGCCGGTGTTGTCAAAGCTCAGCATGAACCTGTGCCTCTTACCCGAAAGGTCAAAGAATCTTCTATAATGCGTAAGCCCCAACACATCCGCATTGCAATTCTTCCACATCCAATAAGTTGCCGTCAGTTCGCAATAGTATCTGTTCTTCGACGATATGTTGTCGCCGGTATCATCGGATAAAATGTTCAAATCGTTGTTGCTAATCGACTTCCCGACCTGAATATTAACCACGCAATCCGAATCGACGAAAGGGTATTTCTTATGTTGACAGCAAAAAACTTTTACATCCATCGCAAATCTCGCTCCTGCAAATCAAAGTTAATTTCAAAAATCACGCATGTGCAATGCTTCAATATGAAAACCTTTCGCCATTACCGCCCATCGCCCTATCGCCGTTTGCACTTCATCTGATAAGCATACGCAGTCCTGCAAGCATCCTCAAGACTGCGAACGGCTTTCCAGCCAAGAACTTCGTTCGCTTTCGAAGCATCGGCATATGATACGGGAACATCGCCTGCGCGTCTATCGACATAGACGAACCTCACTTTGTTTCCGTTGACTTTGTTGAATATGCCCACCAATTCATCCACGCTTGTGCCTTTCCCTGTGCCGAGATTGAAAAAGCTGATTCCACAAGGCAGCTTGCCGGACTTCTCAACAGCAGCCATGTGTCCGGATGCCAAATCGCTTATATGGATGAAATCGCGTATGCATGTGCCGTCGGGAGTATCATAATCCTTGCCGAATATGCTCAAATGGTCAAGCTCGCCAGACGCCACCTTGCATAAATATGGCATAAGATTATTGGGTATGCCTTTGGGGTTCTCCCCCACGGCCAGACTATCATCCGCACCGATAGGATTGAAATATCTCAACATTACGGCCTTGAATTTCGGATTCGCTCGGCATACGTCGGAGCACATCTGCTCTATTACGAGCTTCGTTCTCCCATAAGGTGATGTCACGCCGAGCGGAGAAGATTCGACAAGCGGCATATCCTGGCAAGTTCCATACACCGTCGCGGAAGAAGAGAATACGAAAAGATTCACATCAGATTCCTGCATGCACTCGAGAACGGTTATCGCAGAAAGAAAATTGTTCCTGAAATAAGCGAGCGGCTTCGCCACCGATTCTCCGACAGCCTTGAATCCGGCGAAATGAATCACGGCATCCACCTTGTTTTCCCTGAATATCGTTTCGCATTTGCGCTTATCTGAAACATCGCAGGCATAAAGCTTCACCTTTCTGCCGGTTTCCTTTTCAATAGCCTTGACCGAATCCGGAGAACTGTTGGAAAAATCATCCGCGATCACAACTTCATGCCCGTGCCTGAGCAATTCAAGTGCAGTGTGCGAGCCTATGTAGCCGGCACCTCCGGTAAGCAAAATCCTCATCCAACAACCCCCTTGCCACCTATAAGCTCTTGACTAGCTCCAGCGCATTCGCTATCGTCTTGTCCATATCGAAATATCCGTACAAACCCAGTCTTCCACCCAAAATTATGCCATCCATACGCGCGCACTCCGAATATTTCTTCCACAAGTCCGAATTCCTTTGGCTGCTTATCGGATAATAAGGCTCGCCAGTTTCCTTGTAGTCGGTAGGGTATTCGAACGACACCCACGTCTTCCCGTCATTTAGGTTGCCCTTCCAAAATTCGAAATGCTTATGCTCTATCGATCTGGTATAGGCAGGCGTCGCATCCGTATGATTGATCACGGCAACGCCCTGCATATTAGCGACATCAAAACACT
>CAMOXM010000039.1:0-11843 GCA_946629155.1 uncultured Spirochaetaceae bacterium
GAGGGCGCCGGATCGGAAGCATCCGCTGGGGCATGGACGCATCGAATATCTTAGCGCGATTTCAGTCGCTGTGGTGGTGCTTTATGCCGGAATCACTTCTTTGATCGAGTCGATTAAGAAGATGATTCATCCGGAAAACCCCGATTACAATCTGATCGCCCTTTTGATAATATCGGCTTCGGTTGCGGTGAAAATCGTGCTCGGCCTTTATGTCATCAGGAAAGGAAGGCAGTCCGACTCGGATGCTTTGACAGCCTCGGGGAAGGATGCGCTATTCGATTCCATCATCTCCGCTTCCGTCTTGGCCGCTGCGATTATATGGGTGTTTTTCGAAGTGAGTCTGGAAGCGCCTCTTGGAGCGATCATTTCGGTCTTCATCATCAAATCAGGTTTTGAAATGATTAAGGAGACGGCCAGCGAGCTTTTGGGCAGTAGAGTGGATCCGGAGGTTTCCAAGTCGGTCAAACAGACAATAGCTTCTTTTCCGCAAGTCTACGGAGCCTACGATCTGGTCATTCACAATTACGGACCGGGTCGTTTCGTCGGGTCTGTTCATATAGAAATTCCCCAAAACATGAATGCAATGGAAATCGATGTTCTTGACCGTGAGATATCCGAGAAAGTCTTCAAGGAAAACAATGTGATAATGACCGGCATATCCGTTTATGCGAGAAGCGATGATGCTGGCGCTCAAGTCTTGCGTGATGGAGTAATGGGAGTATTGAGCGAGTATCCGGAAGTGATGCAGATGCATGGATTCTATGCAGATGCGGACAAGAAGGAGGCGATGTTCGACATAATCATCAGCTTCGATTGCAAGAATCGCATTCAGCTTTATGACGAAATAGTCCGAAAAATAAAGTCAACGTGGCCTGATTGGAGTTTCCGAATAGTTCTCGATGTCGATATTTCCGATTGACGCCTATGGGCGTTTCTAAAAACCCCCAGAGTCCGATTTCGCCTGATACCTTTCGGGTCTGAAAACCGCCGGAAATCCACAGGCGCTCTATATGCAGCAGGTTTTTAGAAGCGCCCCTATATGATTTTTGATGTTTTTCTGATATAATTGCTTGCAGCTTTCAGAAGCGTTATTGATATTTGGAGGTTGATTGTGTCTTATAAATCGATTGTTTTCGTCATATTGGCTTTTTCAGTTTGCGCATTCGCTTTTGCAGCAGACGATGCCGGAGCGCTTTCGCCGTCTCCGAAATCCGAAGCATTGTCATCGGAATCGAACAACAAATTGCCATCGTTGTCATTCGAGCCTGCTCCGTCCGAGAAGAGCTGGTCTTTTGATCGTATGAAGGAATATGAGAAGAAAGCGTTGTCGATAAGCATAACCGATTCCGTCAGGCCGAAGGAAGAATACAACCAATTCGAGCGCCAATGGTATTCGCAGCTTTACGAGGAGATGTCGGATACGATAAGTACTAGGGAATGGGTGCCGTTCAGGGGCGGAGAAGCGATAACCAAAATGGAATTCGTCGATATAGTCGGCGATGAGGAGCTGTTGCGAAAGAAGCTTGATGTTGAGAATTCGATCAAAGCCAAGCACGATGCAGGAATCATTTGGGGAGGCGCGGGTTTGGGCGCGATGCTTGTCGGCATGGGACTTATGATTGTCAACGGCACGCGAGCCGAGGAAAACAGAAGCGATGTGCTGGGAGGGATCGGGATAGGCCTTATCGCTCTATCGCTTGCTCCGATCGGCATAGGCATATATGATCTCACATACGGCGAGGATATAGATATCACGGCTGATGCCGCCGCATCCTATGCAAACGACTACAACTTGCGCTTGGAAAGGGAAGTGACGGAGATGTGAAGTCACAGGCGCTCTCTGGACAGCAGGTTTTTAGAAGCGCCCTAAAGCTCAAGCCCTATGTATGGGAGAACGAAGAGCATTGGGCTTGTGATTTCGTCATTCGGCGATAGGTTCCAGAATTTGACTGCAGGAATCTTGATGCTTGCTCCGAATCCGATTATAGGACCTCCGGTGTCCAAGCAGAGGCAAAAATCGCTTCCGAATCCGAAGTTCAGCAATCTGGATGATATGAATTCCATGTTGATTTCGGGTCCGACAAGCGTCCCCAAAGACACCATGTCCGAGATTTGTATCGTGACTGTCGCGCCGAGTATCGTGTCGATTCCGACCGAATGACCGGGTTGCTTTTCTCCATTGTTGTCGGTGTATTCCCTCAGGAAGTTCGTATATATGTCGATTCTGTAGCCGACACCGGCTTTGAATACGTCGCCTTTTGTCAATCCTGATATGCTGTTCATTCCAAGACCGTAAATGAAATCGTTGTAAACCTTGTCCATTCCTCCGAATCCGAGATCCAGACATGCAAGGTTGATGGTTTTCTTTTCATTCTTTTTCGTGTTTTGCTCCATTACAGGTACAGGTTGGGCGACAGGCTGAGGCTGCGGCGTTTGATATGTCCCGTAATATGGATTTTGATATTGGTTTTGGTCTTGGTATGGACTTGGATTTGCGTTTTGATATTGGTTCGGATGAGTGTATTGGTTCGGCTGATAGTTCGCTTGCGAGGCGGTATATGCGGCATTCGACGGCTCATTGGCATTAGCTGCGTATGCGATAGCAAAAGACGATAGTAATATTGCGAGTGATAGAATCGGCATTTTTATCTTCATGGATATGCCTCCCTGATTGGTCGCGAATTATTTGATTATAAGATTTTTTTTTGCAATGGCAAAAGGACACTCGAAAACGCGGAGATTCGCTGATGGGAGAGGCCTCTTGCTTTTTTCACGGTGTTCCTTTAAAACTATGAATATCGAGGATGATGTTTGGAATGCGCAAGCCGACTGTGACGATATATACATTAGGATGCAGGTTGAACCAAGTGGAGAGCGAGGCTATTTCGGAAAAGTTCGCCGAAGCAGGATTTGATGTAACGCAGCGCGAGGCTGATTTGCATATAGTGAATTCATGCACTGTTACAGGCAAAGCCGAACAGAAGATGCGCCGTGTCGTCCGCGATTTTTCCAAGCATGGCGTTTGCATCGTCACCGGATGCGCAGTCAAGGGCGAGAAAGCGTCGGAGCTTGAGAGGATTTCGCCCAATGTCATAGCCGTAGATATCGAAAGAAAACATCTGATTTTGGACTTCGCCGCCTATATGTCCGAATTGCTGTTAGGCGGAAAGCGGATTTTCACGCCGCAGGTGGCATTCGATTTCTTCAAGAGCGAATCCGGGTGCGCTTGCGCGGAAACTGGCTTGTCGCATAGGTTCGATTTTTCGCCATCGAAATTTCATGACCATCATAAGGCTTATTTGAAGGTGCAGGACGGTTGCGACAGGCATTGCGCTTTTTGCGCCGTTTCACTATCGCGCGGAAAGCCGACGAGTTTGGAATCCGAAGAGGCGATTCGCCGCTTTTGCATTTTGCAGGATAAGGGATACAAGGAAATATGCCTTACTGGAGTGAATCTTGCGCTTTATGACAATTGCGGCGGCGGTTTGGCAGGATTGCTGGCAAAGCTCGAATGCGTTGCGAAGCCTGATGTGAAAGTACGCCTTACTTCCTTAGAGCCTGACTTGATAGACAAGCGGCTTATTGAAATGCTGTCGCTGCCGTTTATATGCGATTATTTTCATTTGCCTATCCAGTCGGCATCGGCGAAAGTTCTCGCATTGACCGGCAGAAAATACGACAGCAGCGTTCTCGAAAGCATAATCGCAGGGCTGAGAGAAGCGAAGGGCAACCCGTTCATTTCCGCAGATATAATGGCAGGTCTTCCGGGCGAGGACGATATGGAAGCGGAAACCACGTTCGATTTTCTCAAGAAAGAGAGGCTGTCGTATCTCCATGTTTTTCCATTTTCCAAAAGGGAGGGCACTCCGGCTTTTTTCATGAAGGCCCCTGAACAGCGTGTGAGAGACGAAAGAGCGCAGCGTTTGCGAGAACTGTCATCCGAATTGCTTTACGATTATTCCTTGTCATTCGCGGGCAAATCCGTATCAGCCATCATCGAGAAAAAAGAGGCATCGTGTTTCACCGCCACATCCGACAACTATTTGAAAATAAACGTCCTATCCGATGATTCGCTTGATTTGGGACAGCGCTGCAGAATCATAATAGAAAAGGTGATAAGAGACAACCAGCGCGGCGCCGCCATTTTCGGAAGTGTCGAAAACGCTCCTCGGATATCAGGTTCTAAAAGCGCCTTTTAAAAAAAACACCTGAAAACATATAATTGTACCGTATGGGATCATCTGGCTATTCGGGCGGTTTTCGCAGAACGTTTCTGGATAATGCATCATCGTCATTTCCGAGAGCGCCTGGCATCAAGGCTGCTTTGAACGATTATTTGAATTCCGGCATCGGCAATATCGGGCGAGGCCAATATCGTTCCGCTTATGATTTGGAAGAGAAGGTGATGGCGGCGAGAGAGGCGATTGCGGCGTTCTTCAACGCTCATGACCCTTCTGCCGTTGTCTTCACATCAGGCGGAACAGCATCTCTTAACATGTTCCTGAAGGGCTTTTTGAAAAAAGGCGATCATGTGATAGTCAGCCCTCTTGAGCATAATGCGGTGATGAGACCGCTTGACGATTTGCGTGCCAAGGGCGTTATCGAGTATTCCATCGCACCGATCAAAGACGGGGTTGTGGTAGCAAGCGGTCTTGAGCCGCTGATCCGCCCGAACACCAAAGCCGTGATATGCAACCATGCTTCCAACGTCTCAGGCTCGGTGCAGGACATAGAGGCAGTTGGAATGACGGCGCATGAGCACGGATTGGCATTTTGCGTGGATTCGTGCCAAAGCGCAGGATGCGTTGGAATAGATGTCCGAAAGTCGCATATAGATTTTCTGGCGTTTACAGGGCATAAGGGTCTTTTGGGCTTGCCCGGGATAGGCGGCGCGGTTGTAGGCGGCATAGCAGTCGAGCCTTTGATTCGCGGAGGAACCGGTTCGTTGTCTGATTCGTTCGATATGCCCGTTTTCCTTCCCGACAGGTTCGAGGCGGGAACCCAGAACATTCCTGGGATTCTGTCTGTAGGTTGCGGAATAGATTTCATCAATTCCGTCGGATTGGATAAGATTCGATCGTATAAGAGGGAGCTCAGGAAACGCTTCATCGGCCTCATCTCGAAAGGAAAGCTTGCCGAGTTCGTTTCCGCTGTAGGAAGCGAAGATATCGAGAATGTCGGAATAGTCAGCATATCGGTGAAGTCGCACGACATCGCCTGCATTGCAAACGCATTGGATATGGAATATGGAGTTTGCACGCGCGTAGGTCTGCAATGCGCTCCGTTGGCTCATAAGTCGCTTGGGACTTTTGAGGGAGGCGGGACGATACGGTTTTCCTTTTCGTATTTCAATACTGTTGAAGATGTCGAGATTGCTGTCGCGGCTTTATCCGACATCGTTTCAGGCGTTCATGTCAAGACGAGATAGTAGTTCGTTTTGTCGTCTTCATTTGCATTGGGATTTCCAAAAACTTTGCCGATGCGTATAATTGCTATTGTATGGATAAGAGAAAAAAAGGAAAAAACGAGCGTGGCGAGAATGATGATGCATTTGAGATAAAGAGCGAATGGTCAGCTGAGGATATGGCTGTGCTCGATGGGATCAAGATGGTGAAAATCGAGGGCGGCGAATTCAGGATGGGGGATGGTTCCGATACGACGAACTCTCCGGTCATGACAAGCGTTTCCGATTTTTCGATCAGCGACGCGCCGATAACGCAAATGCAATTCAAGACGACGATGGGGTTCAACGTATCCGGTTTTTATGGCGATGACTCTCCGATTGAATGCGTGACATGGTATGATGCCGTCGAGTTCTGCAACGTCCTGTCGCAAGCCAAAGGGTTTGAGAAGTGCTATTTCATAGATAAGGAAAACAAGGATCCGTACAATCGCGACATCATAGATTGGATGAGATGGACGGTGAGATGCGATTTTTCCAAAAATGGTTTCAGGCTTCCTACGGAGGCGGAGTGGGAGTTTGCCGCATTGGGTGCGGGAAAGAGCAAGATATACAAATACTCCGGCTCGAATGATTTGGAGGAAGTGGGTTGGTATAAGGAGAATTCGGAAAACCTTACTCGCGATGTGAGAGGCAAGCTTCCGAATGCCATTGGGATATACGATATGTCAGGAAACGTTCGTGAATGGTGCTGGGACTGGAACCAGCCGTTCCTCGTAGGCGGAAGAGATCCTAAGGGTCCTTCATGGGGCAGGCGCCGCATCGTACGTGGCGGAGGCTGGCATTCCTTGTCGAGGACATGCTCGATACGCTGCCGCAACAGCCTCGGACCTTATGATTCGGGCGCCGACACCGGCTTCAGAGTTGTTAGAACCGAGTGCAGCTGAAGGGGATGCATCTGACGTATCTTCCGTGCTCGCCATCGTATATGTAAGTTTGCATTTTGTTTTTATATTCCATATAATGAAATATTAAATCGTTTTTGAAACTATCGGTTTTTAGATATATACAGCTACGACTAAAACATGCGAAAACCGCTGCACGCTCTTGGTGCGTTTCAAAACCCCGCAAACATTTTTAGGAGAATGAATATGAAGAGAATTTTATGTGTCATTGCAATCGTTTGCTCGCTGTTTGCCTTTTCATGCTCTAAGAAGAGCGGTTCCGTGAAGCTGCGTTTCGTTACGGGCGGTGAGAGCGGAACGTATTACGCTTTCGGTTCGGTTTTGGCGCAACACGCCACCAACAACACTCCTGTCAGCATAATAAGCCAGGTCGGCTCAGGATCGCAGGGGAATGTAAACAAGATTCAGGACGGCGAAGCCGAATTGGGGTTCTGCCAATCCGATGTGGCCGCATACGCTTATAACGGCACGAACCTTTTTGCCAAAACAGGCAAGGTAACGAATTTCAGCATTCTCGCCTCGCTTTACGACGAGCAGGTTCAGATAATCACGACCAATCCGAATATAAGGAGCGTCAGCGATTTGCGCGGCAAGAAGGTTTCCATCGGCTCCTCAGGTTCGGGCGTGTATTTCAATGCTCTTGATGTTTTAGGCGAATACGGCATGACCGAAAACGACATCAACGCCACCTACCAGTCTTTCGGCGACAGCGCGAATGATCTGCGCGACGGAAAGATCGATGCTGCTTTCATTGTCGCAGGCGCTCCGACAACGGCCGTTGTCGATTTGAATGCTTCCAAGAAAGCCTATTTGATAAGCATAGAGGAGAATCATGTCGCGAATTTGATAAAGAATCATCCTTTCTACAAGAGGAACGTCATACCAAGGAACGTTTACGGAACCGACAGGGATATCGTCACGCTCAGCGTGAGCGCGTTGATTCTTGTCCGCGATGATGTTGCAGAGGATGCGGTCTATGCCTTTACCAAGGATATCTTCGAAAAGCCGGAGTCGCTTGTGAGCTCGCATGCCAAATACGCCGAACTAAGCCTTGATGCGGCTGCTGGAATAAAGGGCATTCCCTATCACAAAGGCAGTGCGAAATATTTCAAGGAGAAAGGGCGCGCTGTTGAGGTCAAATAAGAATGTCGGGTCATAAAAGACATAAGGAGGCCACGCTTTCGGATAGCGAGCGCATACTTCGGAAGTACGACAGGGAATCCAACACTAGAATTTGGACGGGTAAGGCGAAGACGGTGATTTCCGTCTTGTCCGTCATGTTCTCGCTTTATTGCATCTACATGACGCTTTTCAGCACGGAGCTGCCCGAAGTCAGGCTTTCCAGGTTCTTGGCTTTCATAATCATAATCGGGTTTTTGCATTACCCTGCTAAAAAGGGGATCCATAGGGAGAACCATATTCCTGCGGCGGATATTCTGATCATGCTTGCGGGTGCTGCATGTTTCATGTATTTCGCATTGAACGCTTTAAGCATAATCAAGGTTTCCACTAGGATTTCCGCTACGGATACGGTTGTGGCATGGGTAGGCGTTCTAGTGCTTTTCGAACTTGCCAGAAGATGCGTGGGATTGCCGATAATATGCGTTGCAGGCACATTGATGCTATACGCGCTCTATAACCAATATTCATGGGGCATGACCCTGCCGCAGATGTTCAGAAGCATTGCCCATACCCTTTTCTACACGACTAACGGAGTGATAGGAACGCCGATAAGCGTGTGCTACACGTATATAGTGCTTTTCATAATCTTCGGCGCGTTTCTCGAGAAGACCGGCATCGCTCAGTTTTTCATATCGCTGGCAAATAGGGTTGCGGGAAAATCTTCTGGAGGGCCTGCCAAGGTCGCTGTAATCTCGTCTGCGCTTTGCGGCATGGTCTCCGGCTCTTCCGTAGGCAATACGGTTACGACGGGAAGCGTTACTATTCCGATGATGAAGAAGACGGGATATGATCCTGAATTTGCTGCGGCGACAGAGGCTGCGGCTTCCACAGGCGGTCAGATAATGCCTCCCATCATGGGTGCTGCGGCATTTCTCATGGCTGAATACATAGGCATACCGTATTCTTCCGTTGCCGCCAAGGCGATTCTGCCTGCAGTGCTGTATTTCACCGGCATTTTCATTTCAGTGCATCTTGAAGCCAAGAAGCTGAATTTGAAGGGAGTTGAAACAGGCGAATTGATGCCGTGGAAAACATTGCTTGCGAAATCGTATTTGCTCATCCCTCTTATCGTTCTGGTGGTCTTGGTCTCCACAGGCGTGAGAACTATGCAATATAGCGCGGCCATATCGATTGCGTTTGCCATAATAGTGGGGTATGCGAATCCGGATGTGCGCAAAGGCAAGGATTTTAAGGATTCGAACGTCAGGTATTTGAAAAAAGTCTTTCAGGCTTTGGAAGCTGGCGCCAAATCCGCTGTAACGGTTTCCGTAGCATGCGGAATCGCCGGAGTAATAGCCGGATGCATTACCGTAACCGGACTTGCTTCGGTTCTTATAAATAAGATTGTCGGTGTGGCTGGAAACATGAAGCTGATCGGTTATCTTCTCACGATGATAAGCTGCATTATTCTCGGAATGGGTGTGCCTACCACCGCCAATTATTGCATCATGGCTTCCACGACGGCTCCCATTATGATAAGCATGGGAGTTCCTGTGGTGGCGGCGCATTTCTTTGTGTTCTATTTCGGAATAGTCGCAGACATAACGCCTCCTGTCGCCTTGGCGGCTTATGCGGGAAGCGCCATAGCCAAGGCCAATCCGATGAAAACCGGAATCAAAGCGACGAGATTGGCTATTGCGGCTTTCATAATACCTTTCGTATTTGCGTACAGTCCGTCGATGCTTTTCGAAAACATAAGCGGGTTCTGGGAAGTGGCTCAGATAGTCGTTACGTCCATAATCGGAATCTTCGGAGTCGCTGCGGCTCTCACCGGATACGTGTTGCGCAACAACAGCTATATCGAGCGCGCGACATATCTTGTGGGTGGCCTTACGTTGATAGTGCCTGGTCTTATTACGGATCTGACTGGTCTCATTCTCGTAGGCGGCATGGTGCTTTACGATTTTCTGCGAATCCGCAAGGACGGTGATTCCGGCAAAGGCGGGACTCCGGTCGCTGCATAGCCGCAACATCATGCACAGGCAGGCGGAAACGCCTGCTTTTTAATTATGGAAACGAAACGCGCCGGAAGAAACCGAACATTGATATTGGAGCCCGCAGAAGTCCTCGCGCTTAAAAGACGTTTGCTGCATATAGCGGATCTGAAAAGCGGTGAGATTCCCGTAGATTCGATCATCAATGCCGATACGATGGAGGCTGTCGAGCGTTTGCCCGATGGGTTTGCGGATTTGATTATCATAGATCCGCCATACAATTTATCGAAAACATTCAATGGAAACAGGTTCGCGGCAAGAAGCGAAGGAGAATACGAGGAATATTTGTCCTCATGGTTTCCGTCCGTTTGCCGGAAGCTCAAGAAAGACGGTTCTGCATATGTGTGCTGCGATTGGAAATGCTCGTCGTCGATGCAGCGCGTGATATCGAAGGAATTGACCGTCTTGAATCGCATAACATGGCAGCGTGAAAAGGGGAGAGGGTCGGAGACGAATTGGAAGAATTCGATGGAGGATATATGGTTCGCCGTTCGGAATCCGAAAGACTACCGGTTCGATGTCGATTCCGTAAAGATGAAAAGGAAGGTGATCGCTCCTTATCGCAAGCAGGGTCAGCCGAAGGATTGGACGGAAACGGAGGACGGCAGGTTCAGAATCACGCATCCGTCGAATTTTTGGGACGACATAACGGTTCCGTTCTGGTCCATGCCTGAAAACACAGATCATCCAACCCAAAAACCCGAGAAGCTTTTCGCAAAGCTGATTCTAGCGTCCTCTGAGCTCGGCGACATCGTTTTCGATCCGTTTTGCGGAAGCGGAACGTCCTGCGTGGTCGCAAAAAAGCTTTCAAGGCATTTTTGCGGAATAGAAATGGAAGAGGAATATTGCCTGCTATCTGAAAAGCGGCTTTCCTTGGCGGAAAGCGACAAGTCCATACAAGGCTACGAGGACGGCGTTTTCTGGGAACGCAATTCCAAACCGGTCAAATAGATTTCGCATCGTCGAGGAGAAAATCCTCCAGTCTTATCATGCTTATTCCGTGTTCGTACTCATCTTCTTATTCCGGTGATCACTTTCACCATTCCGTTCCCCATTCTCGACTTCAATTCCTCTATGTATTTGTTCCTGGTATCCTCGTATTGAAGTCAGAAATCGTCGGACAGCAAAAACGCCAAAAACCCATAGCGCCCCGTGCCCATGCTATAATGTGCGCATAGGCATGGACGGCGCTTGACGCGCTGCAAAAATGTATTCTTTTCAAGGCGAGCTAAAAGGCAGAAAAAGCAACCAAGTCGAGAGTGCCGGAAGAATGCTGCAGGCTGGACTTTCCGCCGAGGACAATCTTGGGATGACTATTGAGGAGGTGGAGAAGGCCGCCGCCTCAGCATAAACCTTTGGGTTTGGCATCAAATTGCTATCTTAATGCCTCTGTTTTTTCCCGATAGGTCTTTGAATGTCTCCGTTTGCATGAAATTGCATTCTGCGGCGTATTTCGCAGCATTTTCGGTTTGGCGGGGATCCATTTCCATTATCAGGCAAGCGGAAGGAAGCATGTGCTTGCGGGCGTTTCTTATGATTTTCATTATGAGGAACATTCCGTTATCTTTGGCGAATAATGCTGCTTTCGGCTCTTTTTGGACTTCCATTGCAAGCGATTTGCAAATACTTTTCGGAATATAGGGGGGGTTGGCTGTTATGATATCGAATTTGCGGCCTTTCATTTTCGCGAACAGGTCGCTTTGAAGGATTTCCGCATAGACTTGCAGCCGATCGCAATTCAGTTTGGCGATTCTCAATGCGCGCAGGCTTATATCGGTCAAAGTCAGGATATAGCCTCGTTCCATTTCATCGAGATCTTTCGCAATGCTGATGCCTATGCAACCGGTGCCTGTGCATAAATCGAGAATTCGGATCGGATTATTGCGAGATGACAGATTTTTGACATGGCTGATAGCCTGCTCCACAAGCGATTCGCTATCCGGGCGTGGCGTAAGGGTGTGCTTGCTTGTGATGAATGTGGATTTGTAAAAGCCTTTCATGCCCGTTAGCGCTGCAGTGCAATAGCCTTCTTTGCGTTTGTGCAAGAGATTTGCGTATTTTCTTGCAATCGAATTGCTAACGATTGTATTCGGATAGGCATAGAATTGCTCCTTGGTTTTTTCGGTGCAATGCAGAAGAAGAAGCAAGGCATCCAAGCGTGCTGTCATCCTATCGTTCCAGCCGTTATCGCTTTCTAGTGATTTCACACCCGATTCGTATAGAGATTTCAATGTTTCGGACATTTGCGCTGGAATATCGTTGCTAGTCGTTCAGAAGTTCGGAGGATGAAAGCGCCGAATC
>CAMOXM010000040.1:0-11386 GCA_946629155.1 uncultured Spirochaetaceae bacterium
GTTGAAGGACATTCCTTTTTACAATGGCTATTATGTCAAGAAGGGAGAACCGCTCCTCAGGGCGTATCCCGGCCATAAATTCGCTGCGGTTTGCATAAATTATGGCAAGATAAACGAGATAGGAGGCCTCAAGGAAGGCAACGCCTGCACTATACGTCTTACATCGAAGGGCAGATATTTCAGAGAGCAGGCGCTTAATTCCCTTTCGTATTCGGACAATCGCAGCGATTATGAAAGCGATGAGGTTTTCGCCAACTTCAGGAATGTCAAAGTCGGAGACATAGGCGCCGGCAAGCTCTATCGGAGCGCAAGCCCCATCGATAACAGTCACTCGCGCGCCTTGTATGCCGATCAGTTGGTTCAGGGTGCGAGAATCTCGCTGGTTTTGAATTTGGCGGACAGCAGGAACGACATAAACAGATACACGGAAAAAGACGATTTCAAAAGCTCGTATTACATCAGGCTTTTCGATTCCGGTCGCGTTCTTCCGCTGTCTTTGGCGGTGGATTTCAGCTCATCTGATTTTAAAACCAAGTTGGTGGATGGATTGCGCAAGCTTGCCGACATGAATGCAAGCGGTCCGATTCTGGTTCATTGCACCGAGGGCAAGGACAGAGCCGGTTTCGTTTCCGCGCTCTTGGAGGCTCTCATGGGTGCGAGTTACGAGGAAATTGTCGGCGATTACATGCTGTCTTATAAGAACTATTATAGCATAACCAAAGAGAAGGATTCTCAAAAGTATGCCGTGATAGTCAGCAATAACATAGATGAAATGCTCAAGGTGATCGCAGGCGTCAGCGATGCGAAGAACCTTTCGAGAGAGGGGTTGAGGAACGGTGCGATGCGCTATCTCAAGAGCGGAGGCGCGACTGAAGAGCAGATACGGAAAATAGTGTCGATGCTGACATAACAATGGATGTTTCCGAGAAGGAAAGTGTTTTAAAAATGTCGGATATGGATTTTTCCGGTTTCGCTTCGGTGTTTTCGTGGAGATACGCCTCGGATGAGATGAGGCGAATATGGTCGGAGGAGCATAAGCGCCGGCTTTTGCGCAAGGTGTGGGTTGCTTTGGCGGAGGCGCAAAATGGGTTCGGGCTTGTCAGCGATGAGGAACTCGCCGATATCAAAGCGCATGAAGCCGATGTCGATATACCGAAAAGCTTGGAAGTGGAAAAGGAGACGCGGCATGACCTGATGGCCGAGATAAAGGTTTTCAGCGGACAATGCCCTGTTGGCGGCGGGAAAGTGCATCTTGGCGCGACAAGCGCGGATATATTGGATAATGCCGATGCGATCAGGATAAAGGAATCGTTTGAAATCGTGAAACGGCGTCTGCATGAGACTCTTGCCGCATTCTGTTCGCTGATAAGAAAGTATGCCGGCGTTTCGGCTATGGCTTGGACGCATCTTCAGAGCGCGGAATGCACTACGATAGGCTATAGGTTCGCGCTATACGCCGATGAATTCTTCAGAATTAGCAAGGAATTGGAGAAATTCGAGGTTTTGGGAAAAGGATTCAAAGGCGCTTGCGGGAATGCTTCGAGCTATGAGCTGCTTTTGGGTTTCAAAGGCGCGGAGAAGCTGGAGAAGGACGCTCTCTCCCTTCTCGGCTTGAAGGCGTTTCAGGTTACCACTCAGGTATATCCGAGAAGTCAGGATTACCGCGTGCTGACGCTTTTATCTGAAATCGCATTGATATGCGCTAAATTCGCTATCGACGCGCGCATGCTCCAAAGCTCCGGAATAGGCGGCGAATTGCGCGAGGCGTTTTCGAAAAATCAGGTTGGCTCGTCCGCCATGCCCTTTAAGAGGAATCCTGTGAGCATGGAGAAGGTATCGTCGCTTTGCAGGATGGTCCAATCCTTCGTTCAGGTGGCATGGGAGAACGGGGCGAATAGCATTCTCGAGCGCACGCTCGATGACAGCGCGAATAGGAGAATGATACTCAGCGGAGGGTTTTTGTGCATAGACGAGATATTGATCACGTTGAATAAGACGTTGTCGGGGCTTGAAGTCGATACGGTCGCGGTGCGTGCGAATCTCGATAGGTTCGGTGCGTATTCCGGAACGGAAGTTCTCATAATGGAGGCTTGCAAAAGGGGTGCCGACCGGCAACGCATGCATGAGGAGATCAGGTGCGCGAGCATGAAATCCTATGAGTATCTGAGGGCTAACGGACGCAGCAATCTGATAGAACTGCTCACTGAAAACGGATACGTTTTGAAATATCTTGGCAAAACTGATATAATCAAGTGCGTTAATGCGCATTCGTCTTTGAAGTTCTCTGAAAACAGGGCGCTGAAGATATGCGGAATGATAGGTAAAGCATTGGAATCTGGTATGTTCTGAAGGTGTGCGTAAGTGAAAGTATTAGTAGTAGATGATGAAGTCAATTTGAGGAACACGGTTGTCAAATTTCTCGAAATCGAAGGTCATGTGGCAGTCGGAGCGTGCGATGGCCTTGACGGTTTGGAGAAGGTAAAAAGCGATAACTTCGATATCATTATGACCGATTTGAAGATGCCGAGAATGACCGGTTTGCAATTTCTCGAGAAGCTTAAGGAGATGGGCGTCAGGACACCGACCATAATGATGAGCGCATTCGGCGAGACCAAGGATGCTGTCAATGCCATGAAACTCGGAGCCAAGGACTACATAGTCAAGCCATTGGCTCTTGATGAAGTGCTCCTCAGGATAAAGAACGTCCATTCGATGTTTTGTCTGGAAAATTCGATCAACGCCATAAAGAAGGTTCAGGACGATGGATTCGTCGGAGAAAGCATGCCCATCAAGAACGTGAAGGCCACAGTGAGCAAGATTTCCAATGTTTCGTCAAATGTCCTGATTACGGGCGAGAGCGGAACAGGAAAGGAAGTGCTTGCGCATTACATACACAATAATAGTCCGATGTCCAGCGGACCGTTCATGGCGATAAACATCGCAGGAGTTCCCGACAATCTGATAGAGAGCGAACTCTTCGGGTATGAAAAAGGCGCGTTTACCGGAGCGACATCCAGGAAGTTGGGCCTTTTCGAAATGGCACAGGGCGGAACCGTGTTCTTGGATGAAATCGGCGACGCCACTCCGTCTTTGCAAGTCAAGCTTTTGAGGGTATTGCAGGAAAAGAAGATAATGCGTCTTTCCGGCACTTCCGAAATTCCGATAAACGTTCGTTTCATATCCGCAACCAATAGGAATATCGAGAACGACGTCAAGGAGAAAAGGTTTCGCGAGGATTTGTATTTCAGGCTGAATGTGATAAAGATCAATCTGCCTCCTTTGAATCAGAGGACAGGGGACATTCCTCTTCTTGCGAAATATATGATACAGAAGTTCAACAAGAAGATGAGCAAGTCCGTCAAGGATCTTCATCCGATGACACTCAAGAAGCTAGAGGAACATAGGTTCACCGGAAATGTGAGGGAGCTGGAGAATCTGATAGAGCGGGCTATGATATTTTGCACCGATGAGGACTACATATTGCCCGAGATGATTTCCTTCTCTGCGATTTCCGGCACTTCGGGAGGCGGAGCATTCGGAGGCATGCAAGGGATGCAGGGCGGGTACCCGCCAGGTCAAGGTTTCGCGGGCGGTATGCAGGGCGGGTACATGCCTCAGGGCTTTGCCGGAAATCAGGGCTGGCAGGGCGGCATGCCGGTAGGCGGGTATGGCGGTTATGCGGGCGGATACGGCGGAAATTACGGAGGATACCCGTCGCAGGGGTTCACAGGAGCCCAGGGCTTTGCCGGTCAGGGCGGGTTCAATCCGCAATACGGCTCTGGCCAGCCAATGGGAGCGAATCCGGCAGCGCCTTCGCAGAACTCGTCTGCTAATGGAGGCTCGCTATCTCTCAGAGATGCTGAAATCGAGAACATCAAGAAGGCTTTGATAAAGCACGAAGGCAACAGATCCAAAGCCGCGGAGGAATTAGGGATTTCCAGAAGGACGCTTTTGAACAAGATAGAAGAATACGGCTTATGATTTGCATAAGAAATGCAAAGCTCGTCGATAATGTCTCCTCATCTTCGTATTTGGCTTGCCTGATTCTTCAAAAAAGGCGCAAGGGCGAAAAAGACGAAGATTCTTGCGAGAGCGGTTTCTCGAATTTTTCCGATTATGATGTTCTGAAAATCATCAAATTGGATGAGCCTTGCGATGCTGATTTCTTCAAGCGATTCCAACATTCGGGCGATTTGCCTCTGACATCAGCCGAGACGGTTGATTTCGATGGCGACTATTTGCTTCCTTCATTCATAGATTTTCATTGCCATAGCGAATTTTTGTATCTTCGCGATCCGACAATTACTATTCGCAGGGACGATTTGATAGGCGGGGAAGTCGTCGGGAATTGCGGCATATCGATTTATCCCGTATCCAATGATGGCGTTCAAAGGAAATTGCTTCGAGATAATGTCCTCAGCATCTTGGGATGCTGGCCGGAGGGCTTGCCGGAATGGAGGGGTTTCGGTCAGTTCAAGCGGGTTTTCGACGGTTTGCCCGTTGCAAATCACATCAAGTTTTTGCAAGGGCATTCGGCATTGAGAATAGCTGCGATGGGTGGGAATGCCAATCGAAAAGCGGAAAAGAGCGAAATCATCAAGATGCAGCGAATGCTCGATGAGGCGATGGGGTCGGGGGCGTTGGGTTTTTCGACAGGGTTGTATTACGCACCTTGCGTTTTCGCTGATGAAAGCGAAATCCTCGCTCTCTTGGAAGTCGTGCGCGAACATGACGGTCTATTTGCCATTCATAGGCGCGAAGAGGGAAACGGCGGTTTGGCTTCGACAGCGGAAGCGATAAGTTATGCGAAAAAGGCCAAGGTAAGGCTTCAGATATCTCATCTCAAAGCAATCGGAGATTCGAATCAGAATCAAGTCGATGCGATTTTGGATATGATAGACAAGGCCCATGCGGAAGGGCTTGATGTCGCTTTCGATCAATACCCCTATGTTTATGGCAGCACTAGCCTTGCGTCGCTTCTTCCTCCTCAGATTCTCAGCGACGGCGAAAGCGTCTATAAGTTCAGGCTAATGAATGATGCTTCGTACAGGGAAAAGACCAAATCTTTGATGATGAATCCGCTCGGCTTTGAAAGCATTGCGCAACTCGTCCGCCATGATAGGATATTCATACAATATTCGGATTCGTTCGGGGATATGATAGGCAAGAGCATTGCTGAAATCGCTTCGCTTTGGAATAAAGACAGCTTAGATGCGATATTGGACATAATCGCTCGCGAGAATGGCATTTGCACTATGAGGGATCTGACGCAAAGCGAGGAGAACCTGCTTAAGATCATGAGCCATCCTCTTTCGATTTATTGCACTGACGCGCTTTTCGCAGGGAAGATTTGGCACGATCGGAGCCGCAATGCTTCTAGGCACATGCTGAGAAGCTATTCCAAACAGGTTGGCATCGAGAATCTGGTAAGAAGAGCCACATCTCGAAGCGCTGAGCGTCTGAGACTTGAAGACAAGAAGAAAATAATCGAAGGCGCTGTGGTTGAATTGGTCAGATTCAAGCTTTAATTGCGCTTGTTTTTGCTACAAGTGCGACAAAAGCCTTTTTTAGCGATATTAATATGTATGGGGATTTTCAAAAAAAGCATTTTTGGAAATCTGTCGAATCGGTTATAGGAGTCTATTATGGCGGAAAAAAAGGAAAAGAACGATATAAGCAAGATCAAAAGCGAAAAGGAAATGCTCATTGAAGAGGCGCGCCTGAAAATCGAAAAGCAATTCGGGAAAGGCAGCCTTATGAAACTTGGCGAGAATCCCAAGATGGATATCAAGGTGATACCGTCAGGATGCATTCTCTTGGACGAAGCGCTCGGCGTAGGCGGATATCCGCAAGGAAGGGTTATCGAAATATATGGTCCGGAATCATCCGGAAAGACGACTTTAGCGCTCCAGGCTGTCGCCCAATCGCAGAAAATGGGAGGAGTCGCCGCCTTCATAGATGCCGAGCATGCGTTAGATCCCGTTTATGCGAAAAGAATCGGGGTCGATATCAACGAATTGTGGATTTCGCAGCCCGATAGCGGCGAACAGGCTTTGGAGCTTGCCGAATCGCTCATAAAGACAGGGGCGATAGACATAATGGTGATCGACAGCGTCGCAGCGCTTACGCCCATAGCGGAAATAGAAGGGGATATGGGCGACCAGCATGTCGGATTGCAGGCAAGGCTCATGAGTCAGGCGCTTAGAAAGCTCACCGCGCTTTTGTCCAAAAGCAATACCACTTTGATTTTCATAAATCAGATCAGGATGAAGATAGGGGTCATGTTCGGAAATCCCGAAACGACGACAGGCGGCAATGCCCTAAAGTTCTATTCCTCCGTGCGAATCGAAGTCAGAAAAGGCGAATCGATAATGAAAGGCGACGAGGCGATCGGAAACAAGGTGAAAATCAAAATCGTCAAGAACAAGGTTGCTCCGCCTTTTAGGAAGTTCGAGACGGATTTGTATTTCGGCGAGGGGCTTTCAGAGGAGGCTGCTTTGATCGATACGGCGCTGAGATTCGATATCTTGCAAAAAAGCGGCAGTTGGTACGCCTACAAGGAGGAGAAGATAGCGCAGGGCAGAGATAATCTCATTGCCTATCTGAAGGCGAACCCGCAGGTGAAAGAAGAAATCGACAAGTCGGTCAGATCCCTTATGTTCGCCGACGACGACAGCGCGCGTTCGGAAGCGGAATAGAAGGTCGTCTTACGTAAAGTTCAAGTCTTTGTGTTCGGCAAACGAGTGAAAGTTCCCTTGTCCGAATATTATGTGGTCGATCACTTGTATGCCTATGATTTTGCCGGCTTTTTGCAAGGTTATCGTGGTCTCTATGTCCGCATGAGACGGCTTGACATCACCCGTCGGATGGTTATGCGCGAGTATTATGCTGACAGCTCGCGCTTCTATCGCCCTTGAAAACACTTCCCTGGGATGGGTAATGGTCTGATTCGCCAAGCCTATGCTCACCACATTCGTGCTTATCACTTCATTGGCCGCATTGAGTGCGATCACTATGAAATGCTCTTGGCTTTCCTCAGCGTATTTGTCAAGCACTTTGAAGCAATCTCCGGGGCATGATATTTTGCGTTTCATCAGATATTTTCTCCTGAAAAGCTCGAATCCGGCAACTATTCCAGATGCCTTGGCGGTTTTTATTCCCTTCACCGCTTTCAGATCGAAGAAAATCCTCTCAAGATTGTCATTGCGCGACAATATCTTGCTCACCTCGCTTATCAATGCAAGGTTTCTCGCATTTTCATTGCAGATTCCGAGCATCAATTTTACGAGAACGGTATCAGAAAGAGATTCGAGACCTTCCGATTCCAATTTTTCCCTAGGCAATTTCCTTTCCGTAGCATCATTGACAGCATCAAGGTCATACATGCGGTTGCTGTTTTCGTTCATATTTTCGTTCATATTATCTTTCATTTTTACATTCATGCTGTATATATACCGAAAAACATTGTTTTTGTCAGAATTTTTTCAAAGCCTGTTATTTGAATTGCAACCAAGAGAGCCAAGATGTATAATTTTTATCATGAAAAGCAGAAACGGAAGGATTGACTTGAATGCTGAGGATCGCCTGTGCGATTTGCATGCGCATACTTTTTTCTGCGATGGAAAAGACAGTCCTCGCGATATGATCATGGCGGGAATTTCCAAGGGCTTGAAGGCAATAGGTCTGGTTTGCCACACTCTTTTGCCGGGGCAGGAGGATTGGTGCATAAAAAACGAGGATTATGATTCATTCGTCAACGAGGTCAACAGGCTAAAGGTCGAATTTGCCGGTAGGATAAGCGTCTTGTGCGGCGTGGAATACGATATTTTTTCCAAGAACGTTCCCGTTTCGAAATTCGACTACGTCATTGGTGCGGCGCACATGATCGATGCGGGCGATTCGCTTGTAAGCGTGGATTGGAAGCCGGAAGTCACAAAGGGGCTATGCGAGAAGTCGTTCGGCGGTGATTGGATGGCTTTGTGTCGGAGATATTACGAAATATTATCGGATGTCGTTTCTGTTGCGGATTGCGATATAATAGCGCATTTCGACCTCGTGTCAAAATTCAACGAAAAGCATTCGTTTTTCGATGAGGATGATCCGCAATACGCAGTTGCGTGGAGACATTGCGCAGATAAGCTTCTGGGAACCGGCAGATTGTTCGAAATCAATACAGGTGCCATGTATCGCAAATGCAGAACGCAACGATACCCTTCCGCTGCCATAATGCGCTATCTCAAGGAGAACGGGGCGCAGTTCGTTTATTCCAGCGATGCGCATGAGACGGATGCGGTGGGGTATGGTTTTTCGGATGCGCACTAAACGTACTTGTAAACTGTGGAGGTTGTTCAAAGTTCCTTTCTTCGCACTGCCCAGTCTCGCTGTAAAGTGCAGGTTCTGTTGGATAATAGTGAACTATTTTCTGTTCTTTTGAAAATAGGAAAATATTCTCTCAAAAGGCCGTTTGTGTTTTCATTTGTTCCTCTTTGCCAAGGTTGGCGAGGGAGCGGAAAATAGAATTATACGCCAAGTTTTTTACCAAGTTCTTCGTAACCTGCAAACTCTTTTCCTCTATCTGGAGTAATTGAAAAGCATGTCTCATTTTTTAATGCTTCATAGATCTCTTTGTTTACCTCTTCTTTAGTTTTCTTTTTTTTGTCTTGCGACACATTAAAAACCTTGATTTCCTATCAGTTGATGTTGTAAAGCAAACACTTCCTTTTTTACCTGCAACAGTATCCGCCTCCCAATGCCCAATTTCTTTTCTATTATTTGCTTCTTCTGGTCTTTGTTCAATACCATATTCTATTCTAAAAGTATCTCTTTTTTCATCATTTATGCCTTTTTTTATGTCTCTTTTTGCCCTTATGGCGCAGCTTTCGTGATGCTTTAAGTTTCCCATCTTCTCTTCTGCATTTATCAAATATACTATCGTTTATGCCCCCTATAAATAGTATGATAACTTATTTTTTTCTCGCCATTCAACATCATAGATAATCGTTACGACAAGATACTTATCACATGCGATAGATTCGACTATTCCACATCGACTGTCCGCCACATAAATTTCTCGGATTTCCTTATGATGCAGGATTTGCGGCGATTCTAAGTTTGCAATTACGGATCGGGACATGGTTGCTTCCGAGGTTCTGTTGCGGGCTGTTTTCTTTGCGTGCTTGTGAAAAACCGGATTTTTTTAGATAATAATACAGAAGGGTTGTTTTCGGCCCCTGCAAATTCGAGATTAACAGCTTAGGAGAGAATGTCATGGCCATATTGGTGTTGAATTGCGGATCGTCATCTGCCAAGTATCAGCTTTACGATTGGAACAGGAAAGAGGTCATTCTTACGGGTGGCGTGGAAAGGATCGGCGAGGAATCGTCTGTCATAAAGCACAGCGCCAAGGGTAAGGAGAATTTCAAAAACGAGTTTTCGTCGCCTACGCATACGGAAGCCATAGGGTACATCTTGAAGATGATAACAGACCCCAATTACGGCGCTATCAAAAGCCTTGAGGAAATAGACGTGATAGGGCACAGGGTTCTGCATGGTGGAGAGATTTTCAAGAAATCGACTCTTGTCACCGATAAGGTAATAGCGGACTTGAAGAAGCTCATACCGCTCGGTCCGCTT
This sequence comes from uncultured Spirochaetaceae bacterium, assembly GCA_946629155.1. GTDB lineage: Bacteria > Spirochaetota > Spirochaetia > Sphaerochaetales > Sphaerochaetaceae > UBA9848. Next base: position 9,634 of record CAMOXM010000040.1, read on the forward strand.
CATGAGCCGGCGAACATAACCGGAATAGAGGTGGCGAAAAAGCTTCTTCCCAAGATTCCTCAGGTAATAGTCGTCGATACCACTTGGCATCAGACAATGCCTATGGAGGCGTATCTCTATGCGTTGCCGATGGAATGGTACACCAAATACAGTGTCAGAAAATACGGATTCCACGGAACTTCGCATCTGTATTGCGCCAAAAGGGCGGCGGTGCTTCTCGGCAGAAAGCCTAAGGACACGAATGTCATAATCTGCCATATAGGAAACGGCGCTTCGCTTTGCGCGGTCAAGGAAGGCGTTTGCGTGGATACGTCCATGGGACTGACTCCGCTTGAAGGATTGGTCATGGGGACGAGATGCGGAGACATCGATCCCGCTATCATTCCTTATATGGAAAGGGAAGCCGGCCTTTCAGCTATCGAGATAGACAATATCATGAACAAGAAATCCGGTCTCTACGGCATTTGCGGCAAGATAGACAGAAGGGATGTCGAGGCATTGGCCGATAGCGGTGACAAGATGGCGGAAGTTGCTATGAACATGGAAATACGCAGGATAAAGAAATATCTCGGCGGATACATGGCTCTGCTCGGAAAAGTTCATGCGATCGTGTTCACCGCCGGCGTAGGAGAGTTCAGCACGACGATAAGAAGGAAGGTTCTCGAGGGGATGTCGTCTTTGGGCGTGGTTATAGACGAAAACCGCAATTCGCTTGCGCATTCCAGAAACGGCGAGTTCGTCATTTCAGGCGCGACCAGCAGGACTAAGGTCTTCGTGATTCCAACCGACGAGGAGCTTGTGATAGTCGAGGATGCAAAGGCTATAGTCGAGAATAGGTATGACGTTCATACCAATTTCCATTATTCGTTCGAAGATGCCGACTACGTCAATACGCAAAGGCAGGCGAAGCTCAGGGAGGAAGTCTCTGAAACTCCGGAATTGGAGAAGGTCATAGCCAGAAGAAGCTGGCATGTGTAATGGACGGCAATCTCTCCGGACGGCAGATTGTTTAGGAGCGCCATGGAATTGTCTTTACCCGCCAGGGATTTGAATGCGGGGGTGGTGGCGTTCGAAAACGGCGCCGACAGCATTTACTTCGGCCTTGAGCGTTTTTCGGCTCGCGCCTCCTCCGTTAATTTTTCGCTTGACGATTACAGGCGCATTCGCAAATACGCTGTTGATCATAACAAGAGGATTTTCATTGCGTTCAATACGATATTGAACGACGATGAGCTGAAAGAAGCCTTCAGGATGCTGTCTGTCATAAGCGTGATCGGTTGCGATGGCCTGCTTGTTCAGGATTGGGGAATTGTCAGGCTTGTCAGGAAATATTTTCCGCGCATTCCGCTGCACGGTTCGACGCAGATGGCGATTCAGAACAGTGCCGCTGTCTCCGTTCTGCATAAGCTCGGTTTCGAGAGGGCCGTCCTCGCACGCGAGCTTTCGCTTGAGGAAATTGCGCAAATAAGAAGAGCGAATCCCGATATCGAACTCAAGGTGTTTGTCCATGGCGCATTGTGCTATTGCATTTCCGGGCTGTGTTACGCATCGAAAATGCTCATGGGAAAAGGAAGCGCCAATAGGGGCAGATGCGTTCAAGCGTGCAGGTTCACATACGAAACGCCGAGCGGAAAGGGCGAGAAACCGTTTTCCCTGAAGGACCTTGAAAGTACGAGGGAAATCATCGATAGGCTTGCCGAAATCGGAATCGACAGCATAAAAGTGGAAGGTCGGCTCAAGGGGGAGAGTTATG
>CAMOXM010000041.1:0-11243 GCA_946629155.1 uncultured Spirochaetaceae bacterium
ATGATGTTTATGCTGAAGTAATAAACAGGGAAAAACAGAGAGCAGTTGGAGTTCAGCCGATGTTGTATGTGTGTTTGCCGATAACAAGTGTTCAATTTGATAAAAATCCATTGGGGCGAGTATTGGATTCAAAAGAGCGTGGAAAGTGGAATATTGGAGAGAATGAAGCAAAATTGGCACTTGAATTGTTCAGGATATTTGGAATGCTGTCCGAGAAGCATAAATATGATGTTTGCCAGATTTTAAATATAATATGTAAAGGTAAATAGGACAATGAAATTGTTATGCAATATTGACTTTTTGAACTGGTAAGCAAGGAAGCCCTCGATACCACAGGGCTCGAACAAAAGGCTTCTGCCTTCACAGACGAGTTAACATTCCTTTCGGAGCAAATCGGCGGCCTGTCGGCAAGGAACGCGCGAACGGAGGCGAACTTGTCACAGGAGCTATCAGAGCTTGAGGATAAATACAACGAGAAGAGAGTTGAGTACGATAAGGTGTCTGCTGAAATTGACGACAAGAAAACCAGGGCTGTCATCGCAGAGAAATTCCTCAAGGATTTGTTTGAATTAAAGGAGCCGTTGAAGGAATGGGATGACGAGGTTTTTAGGAAGCTGGTGGACAGGGTTGAGATTGCAGGGAAGGGGGATGTGAGGGTTGTGTGGAAAGTGGATTAAAGCTTTTTATCGTAACTTAAATAATAGAAATGATATCTTTTTTTTTGGTATACTAAATTAATAAAGGATTTAAGAATTTTATGATGGCAAATACAAAAAAAACAAAATTTTATGCTTTTATCTTATTAATTTTTATGATTTGCTTCAGTTCATGCCCAAATACTATGCTATCACCAATCGAGAATTTTATAGCTAAGCATGGAATAAATAGTTCTTATTCATATTCGGTTTTATTTTCTTTTGATGGAAAAGAAGATGCTGTAAAGTATATGATTTACGAAAGCGAAACTAATGATCCTAAAACCTCAAGAATGATAATAGATAGTGTGTCTAATACCGATTTAAGCTATAGTTATTCACGTTCTGGTGGTTATGGTGGAAAAACTTTTTATTATTGGGCAAGGTATTCAGATGGCAAAAATATTAGTAGTTATTCTTCTGTATCATCGGTTACAATTTGAAAGTGATTCTCTCGTCCGTTGATAATATATTAGTTTTATGTGTATAAGGAATTAATTTTAATATGAAAAAATCTTTAATTGTTTTATTCTTGGGTTTATTTATTATTTGTTCTTGTGCTTCATTGACTGATGGCGTAGATAGCAAGGCAAAATATAATAGGCAAAATGTAAATTTGTTTGAAAATTGGGAAATTCCAGAAGAACTAAAACAATCAGTAGAAAGCTACAGTTCTGATACAGAAAAAATAGTTATTTTTGATAAAACAAAAAATTATATTCCATCTGAAAAGATATTTGTAATGCAGGCTTTAGGAGAAGGCGTTGGTCTGGTTCATGTTGCAAGCAAACACTACGATTACATAGAAGGCTTTAAAGATAGGTACGACAACCTCGCATTGTTTGTTTGCTCTGATTATCTATACGATGACCAGGTAATTGATGTTGCGAAAAATGAAGAAGTAAAGCAAATCGGTATCTATACATATAGGACAGTCAATAAAGATTACGAGCAATATAAAACTGTACCAATTATTATACTCGTAAATGAAGAGATGTTTAAGGTAGACGAGAATGCAACAAATAAACAAACTGATAAAAAAAAGATAATTTAGTAACTTTTTGATATACTAAATGAGTTGATGAAACTAACGGCTTTCGTAAGAAAGTTCGACTGACTAATCTTCTGTAATGCTATTATGAGGATTACCCTTTGAGGTTCATAGCGATAGGTCGCCCTATGGTTGGTCGCAAGATTTCAGAGACAGACTAACCTAAAGGAGGCGAAAGCATCTTTTTTTCGCAAGATTAAAGATGAAAACAAAACAAATGGATTTAAACAAAGAGACGGCTATGCGTCTTTGGAACAAGTCCTTTGGCAAAGAAACTAAAGTATCCGATTTTACAGGAAGAATAATTGTCAAAGGTGCCTACAATGACAGAGGTAGCGACTATGGGTGGAATGTTGACCACATTCTTCCCCAGAGCAGGGGTGGTAAAACGGCGGATCATAATCTTGTCTGCTGTCATATTCTCACCAACGACGAGAAAGCTGACAGGTTTCCTGCGTTCAAGGCAAATGGAATAAGCTTTGAGATTATCAAGGTTGAAAATCATTATGAAATAAGGCAGACTGAAAAAGGTTCGAAAAACAAGAGTTCTGCACAGACCAATGATACTAATTTGATGGATTCGGCATCTGGTGTTAGATTCTTCAAGAAGCTTAAAGGCGTACAGAACAAGCCAAGGTGGGTCGGTTCGGTTCTTGTGAGACTACAAAATGTCTCTAACACTGCTGTCATAGACTTTATCGAGAAGTTCTTTGATAAGGAAAATGTTTCCTATTCAATGTCAAATAATTCAAGTTCCTTGTCAAACCGGATTTCGTCATCTTCAAATGTTGAGACGAGGATAGTGGCAGTCAATTACGATATGCCTCTAAAAGAAGATGTCTCCGCCTTGCTTGATAAATGCATTTTACTAAACACATATATTGGGAACTACTTTGTTCCTATGGGTTATGTGAAGGAGTATGACATTTGCTACCAGGTGAATCATTTTAAAGACAAGCAAGATTTGTATTTGCAGTCGAATACAATTAATTTTGAGAAAATGAATGGGAATTACGGCAATGCTCTTTTTATTAATGAACTTGTTTATATTAACACTGAAGCTAAAACCAAGGAACCAGATCTCGATTTCACAAGCTATGACTATCAAGCATACGACTACTCGTACACGAGACTTGCTAAAAACTTAAAAAAGGAGGTAAGCGAAGTTTAAGGTGCCTTAGCCTCCTTTAATGGGAAGAATGGAAAGAAGGGCGACATTCTTTTCTTTCTTTTTTGTATTTTTAGCTTATAAACCTTAATCATCAAAAACATAAGAAATGCTACAAATTGCCCCAAAAACTGCCCATTTTTCAAATCGCTCGTTTATAGACCCCCTAAAAGCAAATCGTTCGTCTGTATCAAGTGTGGTATCTTAATAGACCCGCCTTACAACACTGGAAACGATTTTGTCTATGAAGATGATTTTTCCTGGAATGCTGCTGATTATATAGCCAACAGCGGGCAGACCGATGAGGAAGGGAATCGTCTCGTAGCTAATACCGAAAGCAACGGCCGCTTTCATACTGACTGGCTGAACCTGATGTATCCGAGGCTGAAACTCGCTCGCGACTTGCTCAGCGCCGACGGCGTGATTTTCATTTCGATTGATGACAACGAAGTAGATAATTTGAAAAAGATTTGCGATGAGATATTCGGGGAGTGTAATTTTAAAACTGTTTTTTCAAAAGTTACTAAAAGGGGTGGAAAATCATCGTCGGAAGTAGCGAAAAATCATGATTTTCTCTTGATGTACACTAAGAATTCAGATTTAGCTGATTTGAAAGGTGTTGCGCATATAGACGCAGGCTATTGTAAAAAAGATGAATATTTTGAAATTCGTGGATATTATAAGGCTAATCAAACGCTAGATTACGATTGGCAGACGGAACATATTTAAGATATTTCTGAAGATAAGCGATATTCCAGATTTTGAAATGAAAGAGCTGAGCGACAATAATTTTCTTGTTTTGCCGAGAGAAAAGTTCGTTCGTTTTCTGAATGATAATGCGGTTTCGGATTCGATGTATTGCGGTTTCAGGGGTTTTTTTCTAGAGCTTAACAGCGAGGCGTAGGAATAATATCCTCGAAGCCGAGGTGGTATAGATGGAATATGTGGTTGGTGACATACATGGTTGTTCGCAAATCGTCATCAACATTTGTGAAATGAAACAGCAGCGCAAGCTGTCTAAATCGGAGCGCGACGCCATCAGAACAGCTGACGAGTACTTGTCTGAAAATTTCGGCGGGGATTTAAAGTACGTAATGGGGCATAGCGTTTCGCTCGGAAAGGCGCTGGAATATGTAAACATATCGCTTATAGATACGGGAGTCTATGCCGAAGGCGGATGCTTGACGCTAAAGAGCCTTTAGGAATTCTTCCACATTCTTGTATTTGATTCTGTCAAACACCAAGAGCGAAGGCCTTCACCTTTTCCGGAAGGTCTGGCACTTCGTCTACGATGCAGTGGCCGTATTCCTTCCCGTACATGTGCAGTTCGCTTCCCTTGATAAGCTTTGCGATGGTTTTCGCGCCATCGGGCAGTGTCACTTTGTCGCCTTCGGTTCCTAATACCAGGGTCTTGCATTTGATCTGGCTGACCGATTCGGACAAATCGAATGCCAGACAGCTTTTTCCCAAGATTACGAATCTTTTGAGAAGAGCGTCTGAAACTTTCGATATCATTTTGACCATATCGTTTTCTACTGCCTTCGCTGCGGCAGGCGAATAAATGCCGTTGATAACAAGCATGGCCAACGTTTTTTTATCCTTCTCTTCGGCGGCGCGAACCCAGCGCTCGATAGTTTCATAGGCTTGTCCTTCGACTTTGCAAGTGGTAGCGCATAGCACTAAGGCGCTTACCATGTCAGGATGGTCTACGGCAAGCTGTTGGGCGATCATTCCGCCTTGCGAACTGCCCAAGACGACAGCATTTCCTATCCCTGCTTTATTCATTGACTTGGCCAAGTCGTTTGCAATATCCCTGATGCTGTATTCTCGGGGTGGGGACATAGGTCTGTCGAAAAGAGTTATGCGGAAATCTTCGGTCAGAGCCTTGTATCTTCCCGCTACATAGGCGGCTGCTTCGCTGACCGGAGCTATGGAGAGTCCCGGCAGTATTATGAAATCCTTTTTTCCGTTTCCGAACGAGAAGTATTCGACTCCGTTTTGCTCATCTGTGAAAATTTTGATTGCTTCCTGTTCTGCAGCTTTGTTATCGGATGCTATTGTTTTCATTTGAATATTGTAGCTCTACTTGACGTTTTTCATCAAGGAGCGTCGCCGGATATGCGCGCCCCTCGCCGGAAGGCCATTTGGATAGGCGTAGAGCCTAAAGATGCGATTAGTGAAATGGCGAAATATAGCATCTTGAAACAACAGCAATGCCATAGCTATAATAGTTTGTGTTGATAGCAGGGACAGTTGGGTGTGCGCTATGGATTGCATAAGTAAAGGGCGCTTCTAAAAACCTCAGAGCCCGATTTCGCCTGATTCCTTTCGGGTCTGAAAACCACCGAATACGAGAAGAAGACAAGAGGCGCCGAATTATATCCGTACAAGTGCGAACGCTGCGGTAAGTATCATTTGGCACCGGTAGCGGATAGGATCAACCTTGCTAAGAAAGCTTGCGGTTGCGTTTCCTCTTCGGGCGAAAGCAAGATTCTATACAGCACTTTTAGGGACGCTCTGAAAGCGCAGAAAAAGATTCAGACGGAAAAGAATGTCAGCCTAAGCATATACGCATGCCCTGAAAAAAGAGGATTTCATCTCACGCACAAGCAGGGCGATCGCGGAATGTCATATATGTCGACAGAATCTTGCAGTAGCAGCGGAGCGGCTAAACCCGTGAAGAAAAGTACATCTGCGAAAAAGAAATCCGTCTTCGGCTTCCTCCGGAAATTGTTTTCCAAGTAGTTTTTTGGATAGCAGCCTTATAATAATCCTGCCGCTAAATAGGGGGGGGTGGGGGTAGGCAATATCTCGTTGTTATGCCCATTTGATTTTTTAAAAAGCAATGGTAACACTTAAATTACTATGAAAAAGGCTATTGTTTTACTAACTGTTTTTTTGTGCGTTTTCACGTTTGCCGCATGTTCGAAAAAGACCGGATCGGCCGACACGGCTGGGAAGTCGGCGAATGCGTCTAAGACTGATGTCATAGTTTTTGCGGCGGCGAGCCTCAGGGAATCCATGACTGCGATTAAAGAGAACTACGAGAAGAGCAATAATGTCAACATCGTCTATACATTCGATTCTTCGGGAACGCTCAGGACGCAACTTATTGCCGGAGCGGATTGCGATATTTTCGTTTCCGCAGCCTTGAAGCAGATGAACGACATAACGGCGGGAAAGAACGATAAGGGAGCCGACTTGGCTGATACTTCCACGATTTTCAATTATTTGGAAAACAAGGTCGTTTTGGCAGTTAATGACAATAATCCCGCGAATATCAAAGGGTTCTCGGATTTGGCGAATAGGTTGAAGAATGGTGGCAAGGTTCTGCTGGCAATCGGCAACAGCGACGTTCCCGTCGGAGCTTATACCAAAAAGATATTCAAGTATTTCGACATAGACGAAGATGCGGTCGCTTCTTCCTTAACTTACGGCACTAACGTCAAGGAAGTGACTTCTCAAGTCATATCTGGCGCTGCTGACTGCGGCATCATATACCAGACGGACGCTTTCTCCGCAGGCTTGAAGGCGGTCGAATGGGCGACGGCCGATATGTGCGGTCAGGTGATTTATCCTGCTTGCATCCTGAAGGGTAGCAAGAACAGGGCGGAGGCTGAAAAATTCTTCAAATACTTGAAGTCTAAGGAAGCCTTGAAGGAGCTTGAAAAAGTTGGATTTGTTTCCGCTTTTTAATTCCGTTCGCATTTCATTTTTAAGCACGGTCCTGGTTTTTTTCACGGGATTGTGCTTTGCATATTATATTTCGAAGCTTCCCCGCATCGCCAAAGGGATTTTGGATTGTTTTCTGACGCTTCCGTTGGTGCTTCCGCCAACGGTCGTCGGGTTTGTTCTGCTGATTACTATGAGCCCTCGGAGTGCAATCGGCGGTTATCTGATGAACAATTTCGGCATCAGGATGGTCATGGTCTGGCCTGCTTCGGCGATTGCGACGGCCGTTGTCGGTTTCCCCCTCATGTACAGGGCTGTTCGCAGTTCATTCGAGGATTTCGATGAGGATATAGCCGATTGCGCGCGTTGTCTCGGAATAGGCAAGACGAGGATCTTTTGGCGAATAAGGGTTCCGTATTGCAAGAACGGCCTTATTGCCGGAAGCGTTCTGGTATTTGCAAGAAGTCTTGGCGAATACGGGGCATCCAGCATGGTGTCAGGCTACACGCCCGGAAGGACGGCCACGATTTCGACTACGGTGTATCAGCTTTGGCAGGCGAATGACGAAGCTCTTGCAATGAAATGGATATTGGTTAACCTGGCCATTTCGTTCGTCATGCTGGTTTTCATAAATGTTTTCGAAAAAAAGAACACGCATGCGAAGTAGAGGAGGTTCTGGATGAAGAAAGTTCGCATAGAGGATGCGATAGGTTTGCCGCTTCTGCATGATGTGACGCAGATAACGGATTCCTTCAAGGGGGCGAAGTTCAGAAGGGGTCATATCATAACAGCCGGCGATGTGAACGTATTGCTTGACATGGGCAAGAAATATGTTTATGTCTCCGAAGAAGGGGATAACCTCGTTCATGAAGAGGATGCGGCCAAGCGGCTTGCTGGCATAGCTAAATGCAATGGAACGCATTTTAGCGATGTGTCGGAAGGCAAGATAGTGCAATATGCGGATGCAGACGGTCTCCTGGTAATTGATGTGGGTCTTTTGAATGAATTGAATGGCATTGACGATGTTACGATATGTACGCAGAGAAATCATTCGAGAATCAGAAAAGGAGACAGAGTCGCTTCGATGCGGATAGTTCCTCTCTGGACCGATGAGAAGAACATCACTGATGCAGAGAAAGCGGCGAATGGGAAAAGGCTTTTCACCCTTTGCGAATACAAGCATAAGAAAGTCGGAATCGTGATAACGGGGAGCGAAGTGTATTCGGGAAGGATAGAGGATAAATTTCAGCCTGTTCTGAAGCGCAAATTGTCGCAGTTTCCTCATGAAATCGTCGGCATTGAGATTTGCGATGATGACGAGGAGATGATAAGAAACGCTTGTATCGGCTTGATGGGTAAAGGTGCTGATTTGCTGCTGCTGACGGGCGGGATGAGCGTCGATGCCGATGACGTTACGCCCGATGCGGTCAAGTCGCTCGGATTCGAAATCGTCACGTATGGCGTTCCGTCTCAGCCCGGGAACATGACGCTTATTGCGTACAAGGGGGCGATCCCTGCTATTGGAATACCTTCTGCGGCAATATCTCGGCCGACTACGGTTCTCGATGTCATTCTGCCATCGCTGTTTGCGGATGTTCGGGTAACCAAAAAGGATGTGATTTCAATGGCGAACGGCGGTTTGTGCAGTTTGTGCGACAAGGATGGCGGGCGGTGTCACTTTCCGAATTGCCATTTTGGAAACTATTAGGAGGAAGATAAGATATGAAATTAAGTGCAAGAAATCAGCTCAAGGGAAAAATCGTTTCCATAGACAAGGGCGCAGTGAACGGAATTGTCAAAATCGACATCGGTGGAGGGAATGTCATTTCTTCGACAATCTCTCTTGCGGCAATAGCCGAGCTTGACCTCAAAGTGGGCAAGGAGGCCTATGCCGTAATCAAGGCGACTTCGGTTATGGTCGGCATAGACGACTGAACCCCTTCTTGCAACTGCTCGCCTGCAAAACTATAATTTTTATAACTAGGTCATTAGATTAGTCTGATCGTGTTGTGAGGCGAGGGAAGCATGGGCATTTATGTTAATCCAGGGAATATCAAGTTCAAAGAAGATATAAGCTCTGAGATATATGTTGACAAGACCATGCTTCTGGCATTGCTCAATTCGAGAATAGGCACGAGAGACAAGTATTTGTGCGTATCGCGTCCTCGTCGCTTCGGCAAGACTATGGCGGAGCGCATGATGGCGGCGTGCTATTCGAAGGGTTGCGATTCGCGCGGGCTCTTTAAGGACTTCAAAATATCATCGGATGTAAGTTTTGCAGCGCATTTGAACAAGTATAATGTTTTGCATATTGATATCAACAGGTTCTGGTCGCAATACGGCAGGAATGCAATAGGGATGCTTCATCGGATTGTCAGGAAGGATTTCGCCGAGACTTTTCCGGATTTGAAGTTTGATGATTGGGAGATTCCGAATTGCGTGATGGAGGTTTACAGGCGTTCCGGAATTCCGTTTGTCATAATGTTCGACGAATACGATGTTTTTTCAGAGACGAGCAGGTCCCACAGGGTGTCGCACAGGATTATTTGAAATTCCTGAATGTCCTTTTCAAAAGCGATGATATGTCCGAAGACATAGCCTTGTCATATATAACTGGTATTCTGCCTATAATTCGTGATAAAGCTCAGAACAAACTTAATAATTTCGAGAAAATAACGTTTTTGAATCCTGGGCGTTTTGTGCAATTCACCGGTTTCACAGAGGAGGAGGTTAGGTCATTATGCCGAAAGCATGGCATGGACTTCATAGAGTGTAGAAATTGGTATGATGGGTATAATGTCAAAGGAGTCGGCATTTATGCTCCGAAATCAGTTGTATGCGCTATGTCCAACGGGGAATTCAGGCCGTATTGGAATCAGACTTCGCAATACGAGGCGATACTTGACCCCATAAAAGCCGATTTTGATGGCATGAGATCCGATATAGAGTCGATGGTTTCAGGTGGGGAAATCGATGCTGACACTTCTTCTTTCATGAATACGCCTGATAAGCTGAAATGCAAGGACGATGTGTTTACGTATCTGTGTCACCTGGGTTATCTCGCTTATGATTCCGATACCGGTCGATGCCGCATACCCAATCGTGAGGTTCGTGGCGAATGGGCGAATGCTCTTGCCATGAGCGGGGATTATCAATTCGTTGCGCGCATGATTCAGGATTCGAAAAAGTTTCTGAAAGCAACGTGGAATGGTGATGGAAAAGCTGTGGCCGATGCACTTTCCAAAACGCATGAGCACCTTACGAGCCCTCTATCTTATAATAACGAGAAGTCTTTTCAGTCTGCCATTCGGCTTGCTTTCTTCTATGCGGATTGCTACTACACCATTATTTCGGAATGTCCTTCGGGAAAGGGCTATGCCGACCTCGCATTCATTCCGTACAAGCCTGATATTCCGGCTATGGTCGTTGAACTAAAAATCAGCGATTCCGCTCAAACTGCACTTGATCAGATACGCCGCAAGCAGTACTTCTCAGGATTGGACAAATATGCCGGCAATTTGCTTTTGGTCGGAGTTTCGTACGATAGGAAGAGCAAGAAGCATTCGTGCGTCATAGAGAAAGGATAGGAGCGTCGCCGGATATGCACCGAATATGCGCATCCCGGAGCGAAAACCAATTTGGATAGGCGCGAAGCCTTGTCCTGCATTGGGCCTTCCGACCAAGTCACGCCTCTCCACCGCTTTTCTGGCTCCGTGGCTCTGTCCTGTCAGTCGAACTTCCGGACATAGCCTGTGTTTTTGAATTATCATTCACCAAACTAGTCAAAAGCGAATTTCCACAACAGCACAAGCAAAAAAGACACGAAACGTTCTCGTAGTAAGCCTTAAAACTTTCATACCGGCGAATTAGCAAGCCATAGTAGCAACGCTGCGATTTTTCGCAGCACGAATGGACAAAGCCCCATAATCCTTCATAATGGTGTTGAAGAAAAATCATCATTCGGAGGACATATGGGGTGCGATCATATTGCCATTTTCGAAAGGGAAAGCATATTGTTAGGAACCTTGCAGGGATCGTCCGTTGCGAAAATCGCCGAAAGCCTATCGAGAAGCAAATCTACTATCTCAAGGGAGCTGAAGGGAAACTCCCAGGATGAAAGCTGCTCTCCGATTATTGCAGGCAGCAAATGCAAGCCAAGACGCAAGAACTGCAAAACGGGCAAGAAGCTTTCCGATAAGACACTGCGCGATTTCGTCGCAGACAGGTTTCTGAGCCGCCAATGGCCTCCTGAGGAGGTTTCAGGGAGAGTCAAGGCGGAAACCGGCGATGGGAAATTGAGTTGTCGCGCTATCTGCAGAGGCGTAGAAAGGGCAAGAACGATGATAAAGGAGGCCCTTTCGAGATAGACTACGGCATGGAGCGAAGACCTGTTGGAGCAGAATCGAGGGAGCGAATCGGCCGCTGGGGAGCCGATGCCGTTCTCGGCAAGAAAGGCGGGGTTCGCTTCACAGCATTGGCAGACGGGAAATCGAGGTTCCCCATCTGCAGGAAGACAAGGAAGAAAACAAAAGAAGAGGTAAACAAAGAGATTCTTGAGGCATTGAAGAACGAGCCTTGTCTTTCCATCACCCCCGACAGGGGCAAGGGGTTCGCAGGATGCAGGGAGCTTAGCAAGAAGCTTGGGGTGAAATCCTAT
>CAMOXM010000042.1:0-10973 GCA_946629155.1 uncultured Spirochaetaceae bacterium
CTTGAAATGGTATTTTACAAAAAAACCCGTACCTATTGAATTATCTATTTTTATGAATATTATACTCATTATAACATACATCAGTCCGAAAAACAAGTGCAAATCGCCGTTCACGGAATGTTTACATCTCTCAATCAGCTTGAAAATCACGATATTGCGCAATAGTCACCTTTTTGTAACTGAGTCACAAAAAAGTGCGTACTTGTGCGGTTCGGGTTTTTCTGCTATACTGAACACAACAGGGAAAGGACGCTTGTGTATCCCTTGACATAGGCAAGGTAAACGGCAAGATCGTAGTGAAAGTGGAGTGAGCGTATGGAATCAAAAGTAGATTTTCTGATAAATTACCTTATATCTGAACATGATGCTCTCAGCAGGATCGAGATTCCCCAAACGACGCTGCCGAGATGTCAGGCCGAGCTCTAGCGCATAATCGAGTCTGCACCTTTTCGGAAGCATATATGATGTCTTATCGAAAAAAGCCATGCCTTTCTCGTTCGTCACATAATCCACCGCATACACCGGCGTATTGTCTTCAGCGCTAACGCGCATCCTTATCATCGCCCCGCTTATGCCCTCCTTGATTATATTCGAGGATCTTCTGACAAGAACGCTTCGCTCCATATTGGAGCTCAATTCACCCGGAATGATTTCTATCTTGCGAAGCATGCCGGCAGCTATTCCTATCAGTCTCTTATATGAGAAATCGCCAGTCACGACTCTGCTGTCGAACGAAATGCATGCCGCTTCGAACATCGCCCCAACCGCTTTCGCATCCTGATATTCCTCATAAAGCGCGACCGCCTCTTCGAACTTTTTGGAGGCCGACCGCCTTCCCTCTTCCGCCAATCGCATGACATTGGGATTGTAATCGTATATGTGCTGATACGGTATTTCGACTCTGGCTATATATGCGTTCTCCCCTTCAAGCCGAGCAATGCCTTCCCTTCCTACATTGAAAAGATCAGAAGGCAAGGACGATGCCTTGAAGAAGCCGAAAATGCGATCTCTTGCTTGGGATACGGCGGATGAAACCAGCCTTTGCCTTTCAGAAGATGGTATTTGCGACAAATCATCGTAATCACATTTTACAGAAACGAATTGATTGCAAATGCTCTCAGGAGATTCGGGCTCGTTCCACCAGCTCGGCATGCCGGAACGGCCTTCGCTCTCGCTAGCGCATGATGCAAACAGCGAAATGCAAACGAGCGAAAGCGCCGCCGCCCGAATTGAAATTGCCCTGCGAAACATCATCAAGCCCTGCAAAATCCAAAATGTCATCTGGCCGCCGAAATGCCTCTGATATTAGCAGACGGCACCAATTCCTGCGCTCTCGCCAATATCTCGCCCTTCTTCATGACCAGCGAATTCAAAGCTGAAGAAGAATTGACTTTCACGCCCAAAACCCCATCCCTGAAGTATTCCGGAAAGCAAAAGCGTTCCAAAACCTCATCGCCCAATATTTCAGGCCAATTCGAATTGATTTTCGAAAAATCGTCCGAAGCCTTTTTCCCCACGCAGCCGAGTTTTTTCGAAATATCCTTCAAAATGCCTCGCCAGCCGCCGCTTTCATCGGCCATTCTCGTCGCCTCCTATGCGCCCGTCCTTGATTTCATAAACAAGCATGTCATCGCAATAATCCCTATAAAAGCTTTCCTGCGGCAGGAACGTATAGAATACCTGCCTGTATTTGAGCAGATATTGGAAAACGAGGTGCTTCTTCTCCTCATCCAATTCCAAAAGCACGTCATCGACAAGCACGATCGGAGAATATCCGGCCATATCGCTTATCATATCTATGAGAGCAAGCTTCAGCATTATGCTCAGGAGGCGAATCTGGCCGGTGGAGAACTCATCGCGAACAAGTCGGCCTTCATACCGGAAAATCAGATCATCGCGATGCGGTCCTATGCTTGTGCAAGCCAAAACATCGTCTTTGGGTCTAGAATATTTCAGAAGCCTGTCGTATTCCATCGCATCCACTACGTCGCAATTCGATTTGAGTTCAATCCCCAATTTTCCAGGAATCGAAAAGACATTTCTGCAAATTCCGTTGACGTATTCCTCAAGAAAGGGAATGAGCTTGCGGCGTTCATCGACAATCCTGAATCCGATCGAAGCGATCTTCTCGTCCAACGCATCGAGGACATCCGCCCTCTTTTCCTTCACCGCCTTATTGCGCTCCCTCAATATGGCGGAATAGCTGCGTATCGCATCGGCAAGGCCGGCATCGATGAAGCATGACAGCTGATTTACATACCTGCGCCTTTCCTCAGGACCGGACGATATGATCTTCTTGTCGTCGTAGGACATCACGGCAGCGGAAAAAAGGCTGAACAACTTGCCATAGCCGGTTATGCTCTCATCATTGACTTTTATGGTTTTCCTGTCCCTGTCGCAATATGCGAACACTTCATATTGGCTGCCGTTCTTATTCACGGAGCACCGCATCTGGCAATATGGCGCATCATGCCTTATAGCATCCGAAAGCCTTGATGTCCTGAAAGACGAAAGAAGCAAAGACGAATACACGCATTCCAGAAACGAAGTCTTGCCGACGCCGTTTCTGCCCTCCACGACGATCACTTTGGCGTCGGTGGAAACAACTGATTCGTTCAAATTCCTGAAATTACGGAATCCTATGCTTTTGACTTTCACTTGAAACCGATGCTATTGAGGGCGACCGACATCATTTGTCGGCGGACATCGTCATTATGATAGCGGAATACTCCTTATTCGGAGAAGGCTCTATCTTCACCGGCGCTTTCTCCTGGCTGAACGAAAAGAAGAACGAATCCGTCGTCAGGATTTTCAACTGGTTCTGAAGATACGTATAGCAAACCGCGAAGGACACGTCCTCACCTTCGTAATCGCAGTTTATTTCCTCGCTTCCGATACCTATCTCCTCCTTGTCAAGAGACGTCACGACAAGCTTTCCGGAAGTGAATTTCATTGAAATTCGCTTTGATTTGTCGTCGCTCATTATGCATACATGCCTCAGAAGCTTCGAAAAAGCATCCACGGAAAAAACCACGGTATTGGCATAATTCCTGCCCAATATGCTGGCGACCGACGGATAAACGGCCTTGGTCAGAACCGTCCACACAGTGCAATCCTTGAAAACGGCGTAAACGGCGCTATCGGAAAACTTTATGGTGAATGTATCCCCGTCAGGTGCTATCTTCAAGAGATCGCGAATGAACTTGGAAGGAATTATCATCGCCTTGTCTTCCTCTATGTTCGGGAAATCAAGGTCCTTCTTGTAATAAGTCAGGCACCTGCCATCGCTGCTGGTCAGGGAAATGGAATCGGATTTGAATTCGGCATGCACGCCGCACAGATTGGGCTTGGATTCATCATCCGAAACCGAAACTATCGCTTTTGATGCCATATCGAAGAAGATGCTTTTTGAAATGCAAATCGAATCCTCGGTGTCGGGCATCTCCCTATATTCGAAGGAGTCGGCAGCAACATAGCGAATCTTGTAATTGACGGTTGACAGGGCGGAGGAAATATACAGGAATTCGTCATCCGTCCTGAATTCCAGCATCTCCTCCTCCTTCAGGTTCCTAATCATTTGCGTGAAAAGCTCCCCTTGAACCGTTATCATGCCGTCTCCGTTCCCCTGAACGGGAATCCTGCCCTCGAAGCCCGAAGATATGCTCGTAGCCTTAATCTCAAGCATATCATTGCTAAGCTTGAAGAATATGTTTCCGTAAATGGACTGAACCGACCTCTGCTGGACAAATTCCAAGCTGTTCTGAACTATCTTAAGCAACTCGCTTTGCTTGCAATTCCATTTCATCTTTCACCTCAACCAAAATTCCAATGATTTTCCAATGCTTCCATGTTTGCACTCGCATCATCCGAAACAAACCCCGAAAAGACATTGAAAAACAAGTCCGATGCGCAATATGCGCGAAGAGGATCGAAACTCACAAATAGAATTCCGAATCCGTTGTAATGACCCTGCATGCGGTAGGAACGCCTTCGAAGGCATTGCGGCCGAACCTCATGCTATGATATTTGGCGGACCATTCGGATCTAAGTCCGCCGTATTTCACCTCTTCAAGCGAAACGCAGCCTTTGAAAGCATCATCCCCGACATATTCCAAATTGCCCGGCAGCACTGCAACCAACATGGACGAGCAATCGAAAAACGCATTGTTCTTTATTTCGAAAACCTGCTGCGGCACCACTATGGAAGCCAACTCAGCGCAACCGGAGAACGCCTCCGCTTCAATTTTCCTTATGCTTTCCGGCAAGTCGATTCTGCTTATCGAGCGGCATCCTTTGAACGCCCTGAACGGGACATATTCAAGAACTTGCGAATCGAAAATCACGTTCGACAAGGATTCGCACCCCTCGAAAACCTTTTCGCCCAGACTTTCGAGCATGAGTGGAATCACAGCGCTCCTGATGTTTTTGCATCCATAGAAAGCCCTGCTCCCGATCGAACGCAAGGATGCCGGGAAATCAATGGTGTCCAATGCCTCGCAACCGGAGAACGCCTCATCGGCTATGGAAGCGAGGCGAGGCGATACCGATACGGCTTTAAGAGATTTGCAATCCTTGAATATGCTGTCGGAAATATTGAATACCGTGACCGGAAGAACCATGGAATACAGCGAACGGCAATTGCAGAACGCATGGTGATCTATCTTGACGACGGATGCAGGAATATTCACCGTTTTCAAGCTATCGCATGCAGAGAATGCATAAGGATGGATGTTCTTCAACCCGCCTCTCTCGATTTGAACGTTGACGAGAGAGGAACACCCGAAAAACGCCCTGTCGCGAATATCGGCGACGGAACTAGGTATCCTTATGTCCTCAAGCGCCGTGCATCCTTCGAAAACGCTCGGATATATCTCCTTCATGAAAATCGGAATATTGATGGAAACGAGCGAAATGCAGCCCTCAAACGCAGAATTGAAGATGTAGAACGTATTGTCCGTGAATCTTACGTTTTTCAGCGATGTGCAATTCTTGAAAGCCTCGTATTCGACAGCTCTTACCGTCTCCGGAATGCTGACCTCTTCCAGCGAAGAGCATCCGCAAAAAGTCCTCTCGCAAATATCGGGAACGTCGGGTATCGCTATGGACTTGAGCGATTGGCAATTCTCGAAAGCAGATACGCCTACGTAACTAACCGTAGCCGGAATGTTTATTCTCTCAAGCGACTCGCATCCGTCAAATGCGTGATCCTCGATCCTCACAAGGCTCTCCGGCAATTTGATTTCCTTCAGGTTCGAACAGCCTTTGAATGCGTTCTCGCGTATCACGCTGATCTGATTTCCGGAAACATCGACGATTTCAAGATCCGTTCTGCCGGAATACTCCCCAGGAAATATCTCCGTTTTGAACTTAGGTATTTCAAGCGCCGGGACAGATTGCGAAAACGCCCACGCATAACATGACAATAAAATTAAAACAAGAAAAACTACTGTTTTGTTTCTTCTATTTCTTATATTTCCTCTTCCCATACGACACCCGAAACACCACTGAATTATATAGGGTTTAATCAAAATAAGCAACGATTGCACCAATCGATGCCCCCGTGCCGCACTTCAAAAGGAAATCATTGCATGCGGCGAATATTCCGGAATGTAAAAAGCCGCGCGACGCCGATAAGGGGGACGGATGAACAGCCTCAAGGATCAAATAGCCGCGTTCATGATTCACAAGACTTTTCTTGGCAATCGAATAATTGCCGAGAAGAATGAAAACCAAGTTTCGACGCCTATCGGAAAGCCTCGCAATCACCTCGTCAGTCCATTTCCGCCAGCCCCAATTCAAATGCGATTCATTATGCGATCTGGCGCCGGAGTCATTCGCCTTCAGCTTAGTCGCGCCTATTGTCAATGCCGAATTGAGAAGCTGAACGCCCTCGTCAGCCCAATGTGAAAGATCCGCCGTCCTGCTTGAAACAAGCATGAGCTCATCATCTATTTCATCGTATATGTTTTTCAAGGAACCAGGGAGCTTAGACGATCTTCCGGCGCTGAACGCCAACCCATCAGAATACGTCCTTGTCCGGATACGGGTCCTGTGCGAGCATAACGACTTTCACGCCGTCAACCGAAACAAGCCCGAAAGCCCTGAATATGCTTTGGGGTTCGGGAAGAACGTTTCCGTGCTCAGCCTCGCTTCTAATCCTGAGCGAAAGCTCTTCGAAATAAGGCTTTTCGAACTTGTCCGGACATAAGATTTCGCCAGCTATCGTGCGCCTGCGCCTCGAACAGCCCCCCCCTAAGATAACCATCATGCATAAAAACCTCTCGGCTATGTCCGAATAGATGACCGATCATTTATTCTGCCTTATCCAGTCGCCGGATATGCACCGGATATGCGCGCTTTGAGACGGAAAGCCATTTGGATAGGCAAACAACGTAATCGCGAATGCGAAGCACCGTAAGATACAAAGCCTTATCCTGCATTGGGCTTTCCGTCCCCAACCCCGCCTCTCCGGCACCTCTCCAGCTCTTTGCTGGTGTCATATCAGACAAGTATTCAATCATAGCACTTTATAAAACTTTTTCAAAAATATTTTTAAAACGATGCGAAGACTATTTCGAATCAGGCCGTTCTTCGAGAAAACTGCGAATACACGAGCGGAACTTAGGGTGCTTTGCGATACAGAGGCAAAAGCCTCTCCATAGGCGCAAAGCGAAGCATCTGAGGAGAGCGAAGGAAAGACAGGCAAATGCTAAAGTCAGTTCCGGATTCTTGCAGTGCGTGTCTCTCATTCGGCTCATCAGACGATTCGTCTTGCGATCGGGCTCCAAAGCAACGCTTTGGATCCGGCAAAGCATCCGATGCTGTGAAAAGACTGCATATGAAGCTTCATATGACTTTGTGTTTTCCCTTTCCTCAGGGAAAAACATTGCATGTTTTTAAGAAGAACCCGCAGGGCTCTTTGCGGCATGGTTCGAAAGAGCAAGCAGCGCGAAGGAAGGAATTTTGAAAGAACCTCTTCCTTTTATAACCAAGGGAAAACGCTGACGATGGCGCTTTCCTCGCTTCTGAGAATCCGCTTACCCAAATTCCTAATGACGAACCCCCTGTCAAGAAACGCCGAAACTTCGTCCTTGACCCACCCCCTCTCGCAACCTATCGCCAAAACGCTAGCTCCGAACTCAGGTCGATGCAACTTTTCAGAGCTATCACTCTTTTCAAGCAGATACCTGTTCGCAATCCCTTTATCGTCGAAATATTCCAACCCTTCTGAAAAGGATTTCGCCAAAACCACTTCCGGTCTGAATGCGCCTCCTGAAATCTCACACCCCTGTTTGAGAATCTCAATGCATTCGCCTTTCGTATAAAACGAACTATTCATATAAGATTTCTCGGTCAGAGCTGTCGGCACGAAAACTATACCGGACACAGCCGCCTCGCCGATGAAACGCATGACCCTTCTAGCACAGATAGGACGTATATACGACATCATCAAATACAACTCCAATCCGGATAATCCAACATCATTCTCCCTATAGGAAAAATCGATGCCAGCCTCGGAAACCGATTTGATAACGCCTATGCCTCGACTCCTACCCCATATCCCGCATTTGAACTCATCGCCTTCGGACGAGCGCAAGACATTCAGGATGTGATCATAAGCATGCATGGACGAAGGAATTACGCCATTGCCGAATTCGTCGATTTCATTTTCAAACAGTATTATGTTCATGGCCTTCAACGTTTTGCAACTCTGAAAGCGTCCATTCATCTAGACGCCTGATCAACTCATACCAAAGCAGCAACGCTCTCTACTTCTTCAGCTGTCATGCCCAGATACTTGGCGATATCGTGAACGGGTACTCCCGCCTGCAGCATCCTTTCAGCGCTTTCAACCTGAATATTCTTCCTGCCCTTAAGCTCACCTTCCTTGATGCCTTCCTCGATGCCTTCCTTGATGCCTTGCTTGATGCCTTGCTCTCTACCTTCCTTGATGCCTTGCTTCATACCTTCTGCCCTGCCTTCCCGTATGGCTTCACGGCGCAGCTCCTCGGTAACCGTCATTATCATGCTCCCCTCCTCGAATGTTATAGAAGATTTTACACTTTTCGCCCGTTTTGACAAAACAGCGCTGTACATCCCGCTATAGTCCGAACACTTGATGTCATGCACGAGCCTACCCAGATCGGTAGACTCATCGCGGTGCGCGCAGTTCACATATGCAAACCGGCATCCGCGCAGCAAAGCCACCGATTCGTCCTGATCGCATATGACTCTCCCGCCAGTGTAAAGCGGAAGTTCTTTGCCGAACGGATCATAACCGCAGATGAAAATAACATAAGTCTCCCTCATGTCGCCATACGGCTCACCCTTGCAAAGAGACGCCATGGTCATAGCGCCGGCATAGTACCAAGCGCGATGGACGATATCCGGCTCACGGGCATTCTGAACCTCTATGTCATACTACCTGCCCTCACGATCCTCGGCGTAAACGTCCAGCCGGACGCTTTTAGCTCCTACCGATGGGATTTCATAATCCGTGTTCACGCTCTTCACAAGCAGATCCGGCTTGTCCAAAATCACCCTCAGGACGTATTCGGCGCACTCCGGGCTATCCTTGAAAAACACCTTCATGTAGATGTCATCAAGAAGTGTCAGCCGATCAACCAGCTCCTTGTATCGACGCAGCCTATCGCCACCAGATTTATTGTTATTGCTATCCGCAGATTTCATTTCAGGCAACCTCTTTAAAAAAACATCGCTTGCCATATATAGAATGAAAAAACGTCGATTTGTCCCAAACGGATAAAAAATACAAGAATGATTTCAGGAGAAAAGTCAACTAACAAAATTTAGACATACCCAAAAACGTCCTCAATTCTGCAAAAAATCCGCAATTCTCCTAATGTAGTATTCGCACATGATCATCTTGTCGCTTCTGACGAAAATCCTGTCGCCTTCTACGATGATTCCATCAAGGCTCCTGCAAAAACCAACCGCATCGCGACCGCATCTGTTCTCAATATCCGAAGCCGATACGCCGAATTTGGTCCTAAGCCCTGTCAGAACGAATTCGATTGCCACATCCGACAGCGACAATTCTCCCACCTCATAGCCGGCGAAAGCATCCGAACCGGCATAGTCTTCTGCACAGAGGACGCATTTGGCCTCCATGCCTTTGCCGCTCGGAAAATATATCCTCGAAGCCGCCTCGCTGCCCAACCCCAGAAACGATTTTCCACTCCAATACCCAAGATTATGCCTGCAATAATTTCCGTTTCGCGCAAATGCCGACACCTCGTAATGCTCATAACCGCAATCAGCAAGAAATCTCCACTCGCGTTCGAGTTGCGTCGCCTGCGCGTTCTGATCGGGAACATTTCGCTTTCCGGCCGCAACAAGCCCTGCGAAATGCGTGCCCTCCTCGACCTGCAGCGAATACAACGACAAATGCTCGGGCAAATCAATATGAGAGTTAGCGCAATAATTCGCGAAACGGGAAAACAAAGGAATGAAAGTCTCTCTTTCCTCAAAATTCGTGATGAAATCCAAATTCAGAAGCGGAAAATCGCACTTGCTTTTCTGCCGAGCGCCCTTCATCTTCATAAGCACGCCGTAGAGCAAATCAAGTTCATCATATCGCCCTATCTTGTTTCTGGCGCGCTTTGAAAAGCTCTGAACGCCGACGCTAAATCTAGTAGCCCTCTTGTAAAGCGCCTCCAATGCGGCTTCGGTCAAGAACGACGAATTGCATTCCACGGTTATCTCGTTGCTATCACCGAGAATGTCCAGAACCTCGCAGACATATTCGATGTTTTCAGGAAGATTAGGCGTTCCTCCGCCTATGTAAATGCTTGGAAAAGCGCCTTTGAAATACGAGCGCACCGCCTTGACTTCCGATATAAGCTTTCGAAAATACGCCTTCTGCGTATCGGCAGTATTCAAGCCAAGCGGAACCGAATAAAAGGAACAATATGCGCAACGTCTTCTGCAAAAAGGGACGTGAATGTAAACGAGCGGCGGGTTGTAAGGATCGAAACTTTCTATGAATAGCAATGCATACATGCCCGGAGACGGGATGCGACGGAATGGTCAGACATTCGTCATTATGCCGTCGTATCTAAAAAAACCGCCCTCGCGGGCGGCGTGATTATTGAAGCATAACTTCAAAACATCAAAAGTTACACGATAGAGGTTCTTTCGAAACTGATTTCAAAACGATGCGATGCCTGTTCCGACACAGGACATTTTTCGAAAAAATCGCTAATGCTTTACGCATTTGCGCATTTTCGAGGGAAATGCAATGCGCCGGAAGAGCAAGCAGCATGAAGAAAGCAGTTTTGAAATGACCTCATAAGATCAATAAGGTTTTGCGCTTTTCTGCATCGCCTTCCTGCTGTGTTTTCTTGCGAACAGCTTTTTCTTCCTGTTCAGTATGGTGGACGGCTTCTCATAATAGATGTTGTCCCTGAACTCGCGGATGATTCCCTCCCTTTCGACCAGTCTCTTGAACTTCTTTATCGCATGCTCAAGATTCTCGCCTTCTTCCACTTTTACAGTTGCCATAGCCTTTGCTCACCACCTTCACGCCGCAAAAAATCGAATCCGAAGCCGAAAACACGACTGGAGATTCAAACGACACAGCTTTTCATTATACTCAGATAAACAGAAACAATCAAGCCCGCTAAAGATGAAGTCTGCCAGATTCAAAGCACCCCTGAAAAGCCCTCTTGAGGTTTTTTCAAAAAAAAGAAGGAGCGATATTGAGGGCGCTTCTAAAACCTCCCTCATCTATAGAGTTTCCTTAGATCCTCGGTGGTAATCGGCTTTATGTTGGTGGTTCTGCCGTCGGGCGAATTGACGACGGATAGCTTTCCATCGCGCACAGCCCTGACGACCGCATCATGATTGAATCGATTCCATTTTATTCCGGTGATTCTCCAATTGTTCTTCGCAGGGGGAGCGGTAAAGAACCCACCGATCGACTTTTCCTTGACATATTCCCCTATCAGCTC
>CAMOXM010000043.1:0-10934 GCA_946629155.1 uncultured Spirochaetaceae bacterium
CCGGAATATATGGATACTTAATGCCATTTTGACCGTATTTGCCTTTAGCCACGCTGAATACCTGATGAATCGCATTTCTGTAATCGCTTATGCTCGGAGCCAATATGAGAATGTCATCGAGATTGTAAGAATGATTGTCATAGCGTTGCATAAGCTTGCATATTTCGGCATGCACGCCCTCGATCTCCCTTATCTTGCTCGGAGCGGCAATCAGCTTCTGAAATTCAGAATGGAAATTGTTTCCAGCAACCTCCGTCTTTGCAACTGAATAAGCATGGAATCTTGAATTGCCTTTCAAGCGCTCCAGAATTTGAGTATGCAAAGCAGGTCTGACCGCATTGGCATTGTCGATATAGTATGCGTCCTGCGACAACTCCAAGTTATTTGGATCACAAGACAACGCATAGAAAAGCGCTGCAAGGGTGACATAATCCTTATACCTTCCATTGGCGGCAAACTTCGCTTCGCTATCGCCATTCTTCGTTTCCAACTTGTCCAAAGACTTCAAAAGCGAGTCGATGCCGAATTCTTCCCTTATTTTGCAATACAGCCTCGCTTGCCACGAATTGTCTAAGACAAAACGCTCGTCCGAGCACTCTACGCTATCGCTGTTCTTCTGGTTTACGACACCTAAAAAATCCTGCTCAAAGCTTTTTCCGTCCCCCAAATCGTTCAGATATTCCATATATAAATCAGCTAAAGTTCCAGAAGCATCATAAAGATTGACCAAATTCATCTTATTCTTATCACCATCGGTTTCTATCGTATTGGAATGCAAATATTCAGACAGCATTTCGCAATCCTCTATGAATTTGCAATTATCTTCATCACTCAAAACATGAACAGTCAAATCCTTCAAAACATCGGCAGTCAAAAGTTTCATGCCATCGGATTTTCCATCAGATACACTTCTTTTCAACTCATCGAATAAATATGAATCCGCGGTTTTAACTTGGAGATTTATAAAAGCCGACGGAAGATATCCGTTGCCACCGGCATTCCTAAGCAGGAATAGCTTGAAACGTTCGCACTCCGTCTTGTCGCCGAACACGAAAACGGGAGAATTGAAAGCATTGGCAGATTCTTTCCCGAACCGCCTCTTATATTCTTCGAAAGCGTCTTCCGCCATCTGCCTTAAAACTCTATCGTAATCGTCGTGTGATTCGAGATTCCTATCACTTTCGCTCGCCATCGTCAACTCCAACTATCCAATAAGATTTTCTAATAATACAACAAACCGTGAATCAAATAAAGACACAGCGTCGCTTATGACGCTTTCAGGCGTAATTTGTCATCTTCCCTTATTATCTCATCGCAAATGCCGTATTCCAAAGCCTGCTCGGCGGACAAGTAGCGATCGTTCCTACGCAATCCGAACGCATCCAAAAAAGTCTCCATGAGCTCTTGAAAGACAGAATCGAAATTCGGATAATAATCCTTGTACGCCATAGTCTCGTCTTTGCAAAGCCTATACAAATACATCACGCCGGCCGGAGCCTTCCTGATGAACTCGCTTTTGAAAACATCATTTGAGCAATCATCACTTTCCGAGACGCTTTCAAGAGCACACATCACCGCATCTATTTCCTCTCCGCTGCCGCCTTCATAGTAATCGGACGAAACTTTTTCCCATGCGTTCTTTTCTTGGAAAAAGCCCTTTGCAGTAAGGCTCTTCCCCTCTTGCCTGAATTGAAGAACCTTCAACAAGCCGCAATCCATATTCCTTGCTATTTCGGAAATCGAATGACGCGACCTGTATCTGTTGACAACGGCATCAACAGCAGCAGTCAGAATGACAGCCTCCTTTTCGCTTACATTGAAAAATCCGGAAACAACCGCTCCGACGGCAACCTCGTTCGGCAGCATCGATTTGCAATTCAGCCTGCAGCCCCTCAAAGCCTTCGCATAATTCTCGATCGCCTGACATATGTCAATCTACCTTACCTTGTCTTTCGCCATGATTACATATCTCCTTTAATATTATCTGATAATACTATCATAATCATAGCACTGTATCATACGGCGATACATCAGGGAAAATATCTGAGATTCTTTTTTTAGGTTGTTTTCAAAATCCTCGTGAATATGTTGTAATTGCTATCAGGCGAATCCTCTCTGCAGAAGACCGCGAATTCAACCGTTTCGAAATCGTAATCCGAAAGCAACTCCCTAAAAATCCTCGCCACTATTTCAGGCGGATTGCGAAACGCTCCGCAACCGAAAGCGCCCAATATCAGAACCTGCTCTTTCTCCCTTCTCGCAGCATCCAGAATCCTTCTTATCCTCGACCTCATTATGCTATCGTATTTCTTAGCATCCATATCTGAGATTCCGGAATACGGAAGCTGCGGAGCCGCTGCGCTTATGACATCGACGTTGAGCCATTCGGTTTCAGGAAGCATTTTAGGTGCGGATTCATCCGATTTGAAAACGCAAACACCCGGCGTCCAGATAATATCATCATTGCCCATATTATCAATATCGCCGCTGTCATACATCAATTTATGATGAATATGAAAATCCTGCTCAGCGTCCTTCAGGCATGGATAAAGAGTGGATGTTCTGCACATCGATTCCTCTTGCGCTCCTGCGCTCCATGACGAGCCGCCCACACTATGATTATTTGCGAAATTAAGGACGCAAGTCTTTTTACCCCTATACGAATTTGCCGCCTCGAAACAACGCTTTTTCGATACGATTATCTTCGTGCTCTCATGTCGTTCGGCATTTTCCGAGCTCAGATCATCGCCTTCCAACGCCACATATTGATTTCCAATAGACGCCTTGACCGATTCAGTCAGCTTGGCATCCGATCTTATGCGTTCAAGCGTATGATCCATCACGAATCTGTTCAGCGCTCTGTAATTCGTGCTGAAACCGCTG
Source organism: uncultured Spirochaetaceae bacterium (assembly GCA_946629155.1). Classification (GTDB taxonomy): domain Bacteria; phylum Spirochaetota; class Spirochaetia; order Sphaerochaetales; family Sphaerochaetaceae; genus UBA9848. The sequence goes on from CAMOXM010000043.1 coordinate 2,884, forward strand.
ATCTTGTATTATACTCCTTGTCGTCCATAATGCGTTTCATTTCCTCCGGCTGAGTTACAATGTTTTTGAGTTTTAGCGTTCCTGGTTTTCAGATTCGCCATTTAGAAATCCGTAATCATAATCGAACAAAGACGTAAGGAAATCAGAGCAATCCAAAGTGCCGTAATCGAAAATCAATCCGCTGATGATATCCTTGACTATCAATCGGACGGAATTGTTGCGCGAAAAAACGTCATATAGCCTGATGGAATCCAGCATGCCCAGCCTGATATGCCAAAGACCATCGGAATTCATCCTGTAAGATGTCTTCCATGAGAATACGCCGCCATCCTCTTCCTTCACGCTCAGCACGCAAAGTCCGGACGTCTGCACTTCCTCGAAATCCTCGCACTCAAACGCCATATTGCATTCCTCTATGTTGTCCTGATCATCCAAATAGAACCAAATCGCGCCATAGTCGTCATTGGATTCGTAATATTTCCTTTCGAGAACCGGATCACCGAAGTCATCGACCCCGCCTTCGTAGCCGACCTCCCACCATGCGAAAGCCCGAACCACCGTCAAACAGAACAGAAGAACACCCATGGCAACTGCTCGAAATGTTCCGGAACAGTTCCGGAGCTTCTTGCAAATAACAGCAAACATCATTCGTCACCTCCTTATTGCAACAGTCCGTGCGGGAAAAAGCGATCATGAGAAATCGAGTCCCATGTCGTTTATTCATACGGTTGCACCCGAATGTCGATATGATTATCTTACTATTTATGCAGTCGTTTTCCAAATGAAACCCGCAGATGCGCTCTTTAGAACTCGGCTTCACTTGGCTGCGGCATCGTTGTCGCGTATGTTTCCCTCATGTTGACGATCATTCGATTTCTTCAGAATTATTCGAAAGCGGCTTGAGAAACACCCTAAATGAACATGCAATAGCACACGGGCAGGCAAACCACATTTCCGACTGTCTTCACTTCTCTCGAATTTGACAACACGCATCCTCTTCCGACTGCGCCGGCGCTATCGCGCAACAGGTTGTTCAAAGCGCTATGAACCGAATAGTCCTTTCCCGATTTCACCTCGATCGGCAACACGGAAAGACTATCGTAATCATTGACCAAAAATTCCACCTCACCCTTATTTCTATTGTCATAATATAGTGAAGCTTCTTGTGTCTCGTCTTGAGTTCTGTGGCAACTACGCATTCATAAACCGAACCCAAATTCACGCTTCGCACATCGTCCAAAACCGCCCTGATATTATTTCCATACAGAACTCCGGTTAGAATGCCGACAACGTTCAAATACAATTTGATAAGGTTTTTTGATGATGTTTCAATCAATGGAAACACCAGATTGGAAACCGCTTTCACTTCAACTGCAATTCCAGAATTCACAAGGTAATCGAATCCAATGCAGATTCACCCACGCCATTCGCATATAGGAATTCCTCGAAACACAAAGGATGCATTTGAATGATTTCTATGCTGCCGATTGGAATCGATGTGGTTTTTGCCAACGTCACGCCCAAAAGCGAACCGCTAGCGATATATGTGAATCTCCTATCCTTATTGAGGAATTTCAATAATGTCAGCAAATGCGGATATGCTTGGATTTCATCAAGAAAAACAAGTGTATTGTCATGATATTTCATCCTATCTCCAGCTATCATGCTAAGCTGGAAATAAAAATCCCCGACATTTCTGACCTTGGAAAAAAGCCCTTTGTCCATGCTGTCTTCCAGCATGTTGACCTCGATGAATTTCTCGAAAAGCTTCTTGCCAACATGGCGTATCATATAAGTCTTTCCAACCTGTCTTGCGCCATTAACAAGCAGAATCCTGTTGCTATCGCGACTTAGCTTGCTTTCGATCACATCCTGAATTTTTCTATATAACATCTTTTTTCCAGTCGCAAAAGCCATATATTGACTTTTCAAAAAAACCGCTTTCTAAAACTCAAAAGCGACTTTCGGCTAGTTCAATCCTGACACGACTTCATCAACCGCCCTTTCAAGCGCATCCAGGTCGTCTCCGTCATTGGCTATCACTTTCCAAACGGATTCGCCTATGTATTCTTCGTTATCACAGAAGAATTCGCTTTGCAACTTATTGCGGACGATAAAATCCGATTCGCTGCCGCCCCTTTTCACAAATCTGGCCTTTCTGGTTTCAAAATCGGCTTCAACCAATACTATTCTATCCGCTCTTTTTTCGAACCCCGCCTGAAAAAGCAACGGCGCATCCAAAACGATTATCTTGCAGCCGCGCTTGCCTTGCTTCATTACAGCCTTGTCGAATTTTTCGAGGCACTTTTTCCAAATGTGCTTTTCGTATTCCTTTCGCTTCTTCTCATTTCCGAATATGTAATCCGAAATGAATTTCTTCTTGGTTATTATGTCATCGCCATTCAACGAAAAGCCGAACACTTCCTTGAAGTCGTCCTTGCGAATTATGTCCTCGCATTCCTTATCGCAATCAAATAAAAAGCCTGAAATCCTATCGTTCAGAATTTTCGCTACAGTCGATTTTCCAGAACCTATAAGACCCGCTACCGCTATGATTTTCACCATCACACCCTCATGCCATTTGTTTCAAAAGAAATTTTTAGAGCCTCCTTAATCGGAGTTTTCCCTTATGAATCCTGCGTCAGCGACCGCCTTTGTCAGCATGCCGAAAAACACATCTGAGATCATGCACATCAATATGGCCACGATGGTCCATGCAAACAATGCCGCACTATCGAATTTAAGGCTCGCATCCTCTATGTTGCGTCCGATTCCGCTTTTCACATATATTAGTATTTCACTCGACGCCACGACTTTTATTATCATCGAAAAAGCAACCTTGGAGGAAGTCACGACAGACGGAATAAGCGAAGGAAGATAAAAGAATATGAGGCGCCTGAAACCGCTTATCCCATATACGTCGCACAAGCTTTCAAGGTCGGCATCCCTTGATGCAAACGAATCGCTGATGCTCACATACATTATGGGAAAGGCAAATAAAAACGCTATGAAAATTGGAATCGTTCCACTTTTCATAAAAAAGAAAAGAATGAGCGCTAAACTTGCGAATGGCGTTGACTTGATGATACTGACAAGAACCGAAAGCACATCAGAAAGCAATTCGCTTCTGCATGACAAAACGGCAAGCGCTGTCGCCGAAATCATGACCGATACGAAGCTCAGCAACACTCTGACAAATGTCGTTGCGACATCGACATAGAATCCGACGGTGCGGAAAATCCGCATGAGGCTTTCGGCTATTTCCGGAACGCTCGGAAAGAGAAGCCTCGGATAAGCGACTGACAGCAAGTGGATTATGATGAAAATAACGGCAACCGTCGTAATTTTGACTATTGCTCCTCGTTTGCATTTCCTCATGGCAAAACAACGCAATAAAAATCATCTATATTGGCCTTGACGAAAGAATCCGGACTTGCGTTTCTTGCGATTCCATACAGAAAATCGCACTCTTTCTTCGCCTGATCGCCAGCTTTGAAACATATTCCGCTTTTCGATATTGCATCAAAGGCTTCTTGAAAAGTTATGAATCCAAAGTCGGAAACCCTCTTCGCCGTCGCGTTCGGATTATCGATGGCATGATGATACGAAGCTGAAAAATCATGCATAATCCTTTTCACTCTGGTCTCATCTGCAAGAAAAGCGCTTCTGGCCACAAGTATGCTCATGGGGTATCCGCCAACTCCGGTCATTTTCAGAAAATCGTCTTGAACGTTTCTTGCAACCTCAAGCCCATCTCCCTTCTTCAAGGCCGCGGATGCGTATGGTTCGGGAAGGATTGCGGCCGTCGCTTTGCCTTGCGCCAGCATTGAGGCGAGTTGGACTGGCGAAGAAAACGAATAATCCTTCTCATATTCGGCATAAAGGAATCCGGCCAGAAAATCAGGAACGCTGCCCTTTGCCGGAACATGAAGAACCATGCCTCCGTCAATGTCGTTTCGTCCGAAACGCTTAGGGTCCGCTATAATGCTCAAAGCGCCTTCTCCGGTTAGTGCCAAAATCCTGATGTCGGAATTCTTTTGAAGCAGCAAAAAGCACAAATGCGAGGGCAATATCGCCAAATCGACTTCCTCGTTCAGCAACCGAGCGACAGCATCCGCAGGCGATTTGAGGATTTCAATCCCGTACGAGGATTCATCAAGGCCGGCTATCGAAAAAGCCGTAGGACCAGCCATCACTGCAACCTTCACGGTAGTCGGACGAGTTTCAGCGGACGAACGCATCGAAAAAGCATTGAATCCGGACGACAGCGCAAGAAAAGCGAAAACGAGCAATCGCGACATCCTGCCTCCGCCGCATTCCTTGCCATGTCTAACGCACGGCGGCCGATCGAATGATCTCATTTCAAATCCTCCACCGAAAGCATCAGAAAACTATTCATCTGATCTTCCCGAATCCTATTGACTATCCGAGAGCCGATTCCTCTTGATGACGCATCGCCTTGAACCGCTTTGAGCACATAGAAGACCTTTATCTCATTGGTGGGCAATGCGGGGGAATACAACCTTTTCTTAAGTTTTCCGACGGCGTGTATGAGCTTGGCATCGACAAACTTATCGCATATTTCGATGACCTGCTGGCTGGATATCGAAAGCTCGGAAGCGATGACGTTCAAATACTCGCCGCCCTTCCCCATTTTGAACCCCGAAACTATCTTGTGCATTATCTCTATGGAATCCTGCAAATATGATGATACGTTCGGCGAAACGGATTTGGAGGCATCAGGCTTGTATTGGATTATATATGACAAATCGACGGCGACGATGAATATCTTCCAAAAGAAATTGACCCACATGAAAGCGATAAGCACGTCTGCGGCATACCCATAAACCAACGACATCGACTTCACCGCAATTCTTGAGACCAAAGCCATCACGGCATTAAGCAAGAAAAGCTCGGCGACGAAGAAAACGCTTCCGGAAATAGCGCTTTTACCTGACACGTAAACTTTCGGCATTTCCTGAAACAGAAAGCAGCACGATATGGCGATTATCAAATAGAACAGCAACTTGCGCAAGAAAACCGAGCCTATGACTTTCGCTCCGTCAACCGGACCGACGGACGACATGAAAAATGACCAAATAAAACTCAGAAAAGCGAGAAATAGCGCAAAAGCGATGATATAAACAAGATAACGGAAAAAATTGAAAAGCAGGTTATGACTGCTTTCCGCAGGGCTGATCCTATAAACTTTGTTGAAAAGCTTTTTCAGCTTGTTGACAAGCAGAACCGCAGAAAACGAATACACTAAGAACCCGTAGAACCCCAAGCTGCTGTCGTTCATGACATACGTCTTCAGATGATAGACGATATACTCGGAGTTGGATTCGCCCACGACTCCCGCAAGCACCGAAACAACGGCATCGTAGATGCTTTCGAACGCACCCATGGCCCGCAGGAACGGAAATAGCGTTATGAAAAACGGAACAATCGATACTACGGTCGCATAAAGCATGCCTGCGGAATCATCCAAAACCCTGTTATGCAAAAGGTCGGCGAAAAGCAATTTGAACGTGCTGCCGGCCTCATGCTTCTGCCGTAGGCAAAAATTATAAAATCTCCTATACCCCTTTCGCAGAAAGAGCATGTCAGTTTTCGACGATAAGCATTGTCATCGGGTCGAGCGACACCTTCATGGATTTCAAATCGGTCTTCCCATCGGCCTTGGCTATCGTCATTCTGACCCTCTCGGCTTTTTCATCGGTTTTAAGACCTACGAGAACATCTATGTAATCCATATACGGGTCGATCGTATCCGGTATGCCGTATTCGTTTATCTTAGCTTCCTTGCGCACGGGAGTTACGGATGCCCAAATGTTTATGCCCTTTTCCTTAGCGTAGTCCTTTACAGCCTTGATGTCGTCGATTTTAGCGACGGTAAGCCTATAGCCATCCAAAATGACCGTGGAAACATCGCCGCCCTGCGCTTCCATAACGGCGGAAATCGTTTTCAAAACGCTCTCGATGGGGCTTGAAGAAGGGAAGGAAAGTATCACCCTGTTTCTGGATACTTCATCATAGACATCCTCCGAGGATTTTCCGGTAGCAGCGGCTATTTGCTTGAATACCTCCCTGTACCAATCTATCGTGTTCTTCACATTTTCCGAAAACGACACATGGACTATTTTCTTCCCCTGCATCAATGCATCAGTTGCGATATGAACGATGCAGCCCGTCTTACCCGTTCCGCTTCTGGAAACAAGCACACCGAGCTGACCATTCTTAAGCCCGCCAATCGATTTGTCGAAAACCCTCAACGGGCTGTTTTTGATTATATCCCTAAAATTCATACTCGCATTAGTGTTCGCACTCATATTGTATCCGCCCCTCCCGTCACTTTGCTTCCTTAGCTAATTTTTCCTGATGCTTCTTCTTCAATTCATCGGCAAGAGCTTGAGGCACGCGCGCATATTTCGCAAGCTCCATGGTGAATTCCGCCTTGCCTTGCGTAAGCGAACGAAGAACCGTGGAATAGCCGAACATCTCCGAAAGCGGAACCTCCGCATCGACAATGAACATCCCATTGTCCTCCGTTGACGAAACAATCATTCCACGCCTTTGATTTATAGATCCGAACACATTGCCCTGGAACTCGGCCGGAGTGTCTATCTCAACCTTCATAATAGGCTCGAGAATGACAGGCTTGGCCTTCATGAAAGCCTCCTTGAATCCTTCCCTCGCCGCGGTTTGGAACGCCATGTCCGAAGAATCGACCGGATGGAACTGACCGTCGTTTATGGTGCATCTGACTCCGACAATCGGGAAGTCGAGCTGCGGTCCTTTCTCCATCGCCGACTTGAATCCCTTATCACAGGATGGTATGAATTCGCGCGGAATCACGCCTCCCTTGATGTTATCGACGAATTCGTAATCCGAAGCTTCCTCTCCCATTTCGGCGACAATCGGCTCGATGAATCCGGCGACTCTCGCATATTGCCCGGCGCCTCCGGTCTGCTTCTTGTGCGTATAGTTGAATTCGGCCATCTGTCCAATCGCCTCCCTATACGCAACCTCCGGCCTTCCGATTTCGAGTTCGACCTTGTATTCCCTTTTCATCCTTTCGATGTAAACATCAAGGTGAAGCTCTCCCATGCCCTTTATTATGGTCTGGTTGCTTTCAGGATCGACATAGCTCTGAAAAGTCGGATCTTCTTTCGTAAACCTGTTCAAAGCCTTGGCCATCTGATCCGCGCTCTTCTTGTCCTTAGGGTTGACGGCAAGCGAAATCACCGGAGTCGGAACGAACATGGAGGACATGGAATAATTAAGGCCGGGCGCGCAGAAAGTATCGCCTGAAGCGCATTCGATTCCGAACAAAGCCGCTATCTCACCGCTCTGAGCTTCGGAAATATCCTCCATTTCGGAAGCGTGCATCTTCACGAGACGTCCGACTTTGAACTTCTTCCTCGATCTCGTATTGTAAAGCTCGTCGCCCTTCCTGATTCTGCCTTGATATACTCTTATATATGTCAGCTGTCCGTATTGACCATCCTCGAGCTTGAATGCCAAAGCTACCGTAGGCTTCGCATTATCCGTGAACAATTCGACCTTGCTCTCGCCGTTATCGATATCAAGCGCTTCGTTCTTTATGTCCGTCGGAGCCGGAAGATACTTCACCACCCCATCGAGAAGAACCTGAACCCCCTTGTTCTTATGGGCAGAACCCATGAAAACAGGACAAAGCTTAAGGGATATGACGCCTTTCCTTATCGCAGACTCCAAAAGCTCCTGAGTGACCTTCTCTTCAAGCATAGCCTCCATAAGCTCATCGCTGAACATGCTTGCGGCGTCTAAAAGCTCTTCGCGCTTTTCCTTCGCGCTCTCGAGCAGATGCTCCGGAATCTCTTCGACACGCACGTTCTCGCCGTTGGGTCCGTCGAAATACTTGGCCTTCATTTCCACAAGATCGACGACGCCCTCGAACTTATCCTCCAAACCGATCGGAAGCTCCATCAGAACGGCATTCAATCCAAGCTTCTCAACCAGCTGATCCTTCACCTTGAGCGGATTAGCACCTGTTCTGTCGCACTTGT
>CAMOXM010000044.1:0-10884 GCA_946629155.1 uncultured Spirochaetaceae bacterium
AAGTTACGGCAATTTGCGGGACGCATACCCATGTTCAGACCATGGACGAGAAGATCATTCCCGGCGGAACCGCATACATTACGGATTTGGGAATGACCGGAGTGCAGGATTCGGTGATAGGCGGAAGCATAGAGCTGTCATTGCAAAGGATGATCACTTCGGTGAATATAAAAGTTCCCCCATTGGAGGGGGAAGGATGCATAAAGGGGTGCGTGATAGAATTCGACCCTGATACGGGAGCAGCCGTATCGATAAGGAGAATATAGCTCATGCGCCTCGTATCTTTGGACATGGTCGGGTTCAAGTCGTTTGCGGAAAAGACCCATATAGAGTTTTCCGACGGCATAACATGCGTCGTAGGCGAAAACGGAAACGGCAAGACATGCATACTTGAGGCGATAGTCTGGGTTCTAGGTTCGCAGGCGGGAAGCGCCGTCCGCGCCGTCAAGGGCGTTGGAATGGGAAGCGTGATTTTCTGGGGGAACAAAACGCGTGAGATGTCGCAGTTCGCCGAAGTAAGCATCGTATTCTCAAATGAGGATCGGGCTCTGCCTATAGACACTTCCGAGGTCGAGATAAGACGAAGGATCTCAATTTCCGGTTTCAGAAGCAAAAGCGACTTCGACACCGAAAGCGAATATTTCATAAATAGAACGCCTTGCAGGCTCAAGGACATCAATGATCTTCTGGCGAATACCGGCGTGGGAAAGAATTCCTACTCCATTCTCGAGCAAGGAGAAACGGATAAGATCCTGAACATGAAGCCTGAAGAGAGGCGATCCATATTCGAGGAAGCCGCAGCCATCTCCAAATACCGAATGGACGAGAAGGAGGCGCAGGCGAAGCTCGCCGCCGCAGACGAGAACCTCAAGGACGTCAATGTTCGCTACGCCGAATTGCAGAGGCAATATTCAAGGCTCAAGAATCAGGCCGAAGACGCGACGAACTACATCAACGACAAGAAAGAGCTCAGGGAGCTCGAGGACAAGTCCGTCGTTCTCGAATTGAACGAAATCGAGGCCAAGAAGGAAGATCATTCGGACCAATTGAAAAGAAACAAGGAGAAATTGAAGGCGCTCGAAGAGAAATCGAGGTCATTGACGGAAAAGAAGACGGAGAACGAAAAGCTGCTTTCCGCATTGCGCGAGGAAATCGGAATATTGAACGGCGAGATACAATCTGCAAGCCAATCGATGAGCAGTTCGCAGGAAATGCTCAAAGGCTTTTTGGATTCGAGAAGCAATTTGGAGGCGTCTTACGGCGAAATAAAAAGCAGGCGCGAATCAGCTCATGAGGCTGAAAGGGAGAACAGGGAGCTCAAGAAGGCGCTTGATGCGGAAATAGCCGAACTCAAATCTCAATCGGAAGATATCGCGGAGAAGATTTCCAAGGCGCAATCGGAGGACGAGGAGGTCAGGGAAAGGATAAGAAGCCTCGAAGAGGAAGGTGCGCGCATGGACGAGGAGAAGTCAAGCCTCGAATCGAAGCTGTTCGACAATTACGAGCAATTCGTTTCGAATGCTCATGATGTCATATCCTTGGTGTATAAGGAGATCAAAGACGATAAGAACGCCGTTCTCAAAGGGGATTTGGAGAAGAAACTGGTTGAAAAATTATCGGAGCTCAAGTCCGCTATGGAAGGCGCAGATGCGCTTTCAAGCGACGATTTGCATAGAATGCGCGCCATCTTGGACGACATATTGTCGTTCTTCGACGAATACAGGAACCTTCATGTTGATTTCTCCAAATTGAGGAAAAGCTACAAATCCGTGGAGGAGGCTAAGAAGGCCGATGATGTCGTAACGCCGCTTTTCGATAGGATAAGCCGAATCGGCAAATCCGCTGAAACATGCAGAAGGAGCATCAAAGAGGCTTCGGACAAGAGGAACACGATTCAGCTGTCGATAAGCTCGTTTTCCGCGCAGAAGCAGGCCGTGGGCGAGCGCCTCATAGAATTGAATGTCAAGAGGGATGTCGCGCAGAAGGAATTCGAATCGATAAAATCCAGGATCGACGAGGTCGATAAGGACGAGAAGTCCGCTAAGAAGATGCTTGACGACAATATCGCGAACGTGAAAAGGCTTCAAGTCGAAACGGCGAAGCTCGACAAGGAGATGGACAAGAAGATCAAGGAGCGGGACTCCAGGGAAGCGAGGAAGGCCAAAATCGAAGCCGAGCTTTCGAATATGGGCGGGAAGGACAGTGTCGATATGCAGAATCTGATCGAGAGGAATGCCATGCTTACCGCCAAGATAGAGAATTTCGACGAGCTAATGAAGAGGATTTCCGATGAATACTTCGAAAGGGAAGGCGTAGATGTTCAGGATCTCAGGAAGACTGTCCGGCTTGGCGAGAAGGATGAGCTCCAGTCCATAAAGCGCAGGACTCAATTTCTGCGCAATCAGATCAAATCCTACGGCAATATAAACTATTTGGCGGCCGAAGAGTTCAAAGGCGTAAGCGAGGAATACAACCTCGTCAAAAGAAACCTTGAGGATTACGCCAAAGCGAGAGAAGACCTCAAGGTTGTGCTGACGAACATACAGACGGAGAACACGAGATTGTTCATGGAGACGTTTGACAAAATAAACGAGAACTTCAATATTTTCTATTCCGCATTGTCCGGAGGCGGTTCCGCACGTCTCGAGCTCGGGGATTCGCAAGACGCTCTCCAGTCCGGAGTGGAGATTTACGCATGTCCTCCCGGCAAATCCGCAACCCACGTATCGAGTTTGTCAGGCGGGGAAAGAACGATGGTGACCTTGGCTCTTTTCTTTGCCATATATCAAATAAGGCCGGCTCCTTTCTGCTTTCTCGACGAGCCCGTAGCCGCGCTTTCCGAAAAGAATGTGAATGCATTCCTGAACATGCTCAGGGATTTCAAGGATACTTCTCAATTCATAATGATAACGCACAACAAGTACACCTTGAAGGGCGGGAACGCTCTCATAGGCGTGGTTCAGCATGAAAAGGGGGTTTCCAAGGTTCTTAGCTGCAATCTGAGAGTGACCGATGACGGTAAGTTCCTGCTCACCGACCGCAACAGCGGAAAGCCTTTGAACTTGCATTTGGAGTGAGTATCGCTGTTCTCTTCCGGCTTTGTCCGAATGGCAGGCCGGAGCGGCGGAGAGCGCATAGCCTATTTCATGGAGGATTTACATTATGGATGTTTTTGATAGAATAATAGCAGGAGATATACCTTCGCACAAGATTTACGAAGATGATTCCTGCATTTCCTTTCTGGATATAGCGCCGATAAAAAAAGGGCATAGTCTGGTAGTGGCGAAAAGATGCGTTCCGACCATAGACAAGCTCTCGGATCAGGAAATCGCCGCGCTCTTCTCCGTAGTGAGGAAAATAGATGCGAAGATGAGGGAATCGCTGAAATGCGATGCGGTGAACATTTTGGTCAACGATGGTGCGGCGGCGGGTCAGGAGGTCGGTCATGTCCATGTCCATCTTCTTCCCCGCTTCAATGGCGATGGGGGGTTCGATATCAGGGTCAAGGAAAAATATGATGACGGCGAGGCGGTGAGATTTTGCGAGTTATTAAAGCTTTTATAATTATTGCGTTTGTTGCGCTGTTGGCGTCTTGCTTGGCTTTTGAAAGGACGCCGCGCATCATGTTTTCGCATTTGAAGGGCGTTGAAGCGTCTGATGGCGGAACCGGCATGTTCGGAGCGGATGCGAAAAAGACGGATGGCATCCCGATTGCCGCTGATGATTCAAAGGATGCGCTGGAGGCTGAAAAACCGTCAAAGGCCGTTTCCGCATCCTCCGGCGAGGAGAAGGACATTTCGGACGGGCGCGCGCTGACAGATGATTCCGGTTCGCCGGCGTCAGAACCCGAAAAACAATCGGAGGATGCCCTTTCCGATACTTCGCATATCAGCGAGCCCGCCGCGCTGCAGGCTTCTGCCATGCCTTCGGGTGAAGGGATATCCCGTTCCGATTCGTATCCTCAAACAGATGATAGGAACGTCTTCGCTGCGTATTCTCCTGTTGAGATCGAGATTTCAGACCCGATCGTAATCGGGTCTTTCGCTGAAGATTCCGAAAGCGCTGCGGCTCTGGATTCCATCGGATCCCCTACGCCGCAGGGCGCAGTCGATTCGAATAATCAAGCGCAGGAAAGGATAAGATTCCTTTTCGTTCCCACGGCCTGCTCCTCTTTCGATAGCGGCAAGCTGGCGCGTTCATTGAGGAGCTATGCGGAGCAATTCGATATTGATTTGATTGTGGTCACAGGCGATAGGGGTCGCATCCTGCCCATAATCAACGAATTCGATCAGAACATGTTCGCCACGACTATGATAATGCAATACGGGCTCGTGATATGCAAACAGGATTTCACCACGAGATCCAATCCCGGATACGTGGAATTCAGGAACTTTGCGGTTCAGCTCTATCAGGGCGAGATAACCGGCGATAGATTCGATCCCGGTGCGTCTGCAGGCGGTTCCGCTTCGTACTCGATGAAGGCATTCGAAAAATTGAGGTCCGTCAGGAAGCCGTCGCTGGTTTTCGCCAGCCCGCTTGAGACTTCCTATTATGACACGGTGGTGATGCCAGGAGAAGAATTCGGCGCATCGGACCCGTTGGGCAATGGAACTTTCGTTCAGGATTTCGAATCCAGGGGATATGTGGATGCTTATAATGCCATCAGATATTCGGCGCCTACGATAGGAACTGCGCATCCCGGATTCACATACAGCGATGAGAAAGGCAATTTCAGGATAGATTTCGTGCTGTTCAAGAATATGATTCCGTCGTTCGCTGACACATTGTATTTGTCCGGAGCAAGCGATTTGGAAAACGTTCGCAGATATGCGGTAATAGGGGAGATGGCGTTATGACATTGCCTAATCGCCTTACGCTATCGAGGTTTGTTCTGACGCCCGTATTCGCCGTTTCATTCTATTTGATGCGAGTTTGCGGACAGGGCGCCGTATCTGCTGCTCTTGCCGTTGCATGCATGCTGACATATTGCTATATGGAGATAACCGATCTTGCCGACGGCAAGATAGCCAGAAAGCGCGGATTGGTGACCGATTTGGGCAAGCTGTTCGATCCGTTCGCCGATTCCGTGATGCATCTCACGTTCTTTTCGCTCTTCGCACATTTCAAAATGATAGGTTTTGCAGCCTTTTACGTGATTCTCTTCAGAGAGGTTTCAATATTGTTCATACGGATGCTCAGCATGAAAGCGGGGGTTGTTATGCCTGCGAATGCTTTTGGAAAGTTCAAGACGTTTTTCTATGCGCTCCTGTCGTTTTTGGTGATAGCATTCGCATCGGTTTCGGCTTTCGAGGATTTTTCCTTGGAGTTCGTTCGCATTGCGATTTTCGTTTTCCACATCCTATCGTATTTTGCGGCTTTGTTTTCGATTCTTTCGCTTGCAGTTTATTATTTCTCCGGCGTGGTGAAAGGAGGGGCGTTATCCGCCATCAGCAAGTGATGCCGCTGTTGGCAAGTGATTGCAAAATTAATTGATATGTGATATTCTGTATAATATGATGCTTTGATGTATTCATATACAATAAGAGAGATGGCATATGAGATTTAGACTGATGTATCTTTTTTCCTTTATCCTTTCGGCGGCGGCCATGTGGTTTTTCAGGGATTACGAATGGGCGATGCTGCTGATAAGCGGAATGTCGGGAATCCTCATTAATCTGGGGATTGTTTTGTCGCTTTGCTTCATTGCCCTGACCGTAATGGGTTCCGGCGCATCGCTTCGCAGAACTAGAAAGCTGGGTTTGACGATAGGGAAGACATTCGGGTGGATGCTGATTGCAGCCATCCTGGCGCTGGCGCTTGCGTTCGCCGCCGGAATGTTCTTCATTGGCGAGTCCGATTTTTCGATAGGCTATGCTGCTGCTTCGTTGGTGAGCGAACCTGCTTTGGCATCTGTCGATTCCTACATGGGCTTGACAAGCGTAATCGGAACGCATCAGCTGATCTATTGCGGCGTCTTGTTCGTTTTCATTCTTTCCCTGCTGTTTTCGTATTATTTGAACCCTACGCTTAGGGTGATACAGCCTGCTTACGCTTTGGCGAATTCGGTGAATGAGGTCGGATTCAGGTTCTTCTATACCGTTTGCAACGTGTATATAGTTTTTTTGTTCGTGATTGCCGGCGCCTTTTTTTCTCAAGTGTTCAATCCTGAGTCCGTCTTGATGTCCGTGGCGCTCAGCAGTACTGATTTGATGATCAAGATGGGCATTGTATGCGCTGCGATGTGCCTGATTCTTTTTCCGTTGCTGTTCATGATGTTTACGAAGTTCAAGAGAAATCCGTTTCCGGTCATCTGGAGCGCGTTCATAACCTCTTTGGTTTCCGTTTTTTCAGGCAACCTTTTGTTTTCCATTCCGGTTATGGAGGAGATTCACAGGCATCAGAACAATTCGCTTAAGAGAACGACTGTCGTTTCCGGAAATTTCATGTATCTCTTTTCCAGAGTCGGAAGCGCATCCATTGCTTATCTCGCTATAACGTCGCTTGCGAACCTTTCCGGAATATCGGCTTCGACCATATTGACGCAACTGATCGTGTTGGGGATGTGTTTCGGCTTGTCTCTGCTCGCAGGCATGTTCCCGGGGTTCGAATATTTGTTCATCATCGTGATGATTCGAGTCATAATGCCCGAGCTCGTAAGCGACAATTCCATAGCTCTTGCCGTTGCGTATGTTCCTGTGCTGAGTCTTCTCGGACTGTTCATTGATACTTTTGCTATAAATTTCGGCTGCAAGGCATGCGATGTTCCTATCAGGCAGCCAAATGAAAGCAATTAATAGAAGTTTGCTATTAAGGGCGGTGGCTTGCGTTCTCACCGCCTTTGTCTTTTTCGTTTCCATTCTCTTTATCGCACGATATAGGGCTGGAATTCTCGATATCAGGGATGCTGTTTTCTTTTATAAGATCAGCTTGAGCGTTATCGTGCTGATTTCAAGCGTTCGATTGATTCAGAAAAGGGATAGCGTTCATTTGTTCATGCTGCTTGCGATTTTCGATCTCCTCGCCGATAGCTTTCTGGGGTTCGTTGCTGAAAGCGCGGACAATGCGGTTGCGCTGTTTTACGCTTCGCATTTCCTGTTCCTTCATTCGTCTTTCTTGTTTTTCGCGATCAGCGTTTTGCAAAGCAGCAGATTTTTGAAGACGAGCGGCGTTTTGTATCTGTCGTCTCTGTTCATGTCGCTAGTAGCGCTTACGTTTTTGCATCCTAGCAGGTATTCGCTGTTCTTATCTTACGGGCTTGTGTTTTTGATCTATGCTGTTGCATTCATATCTTTCATCGACAATATGGAGCGCTTGTTCTATATGGTGAGTTCGATCGCACGCAAGGTCAATATGATTTCGTCGTTTTTCTTTTTCGTGTCGATAACCATAGCCGTTTCAGGATTTGCATCTGCCGCCAAGCTGGCGGCGCTCGCCGGCATGGCCGCTTCTTACGGCGCCTATTATTTCACCAGATTGAGAATTTGATTCGCGGCCGTTTGCAAAAGCCTTGAGCGCCCGCTTCCGCCCTTGCCAAAAAACGCCTTATCCTTTATTATAATGCGTATTATGGAAAAGATTTCGAAATATATCGATCATACGCTCCTTTCCGCATCTTGCGGTCTTAAGGACATAATGAAATTGTGCGATGAAGCCAGGGAGAACGCTTTCCATTCGGTTTGCGTCAACTTGTTCTACGTTCCCGATTGCCATGAGGCCTTGAAGGGAAGCGGCGTCAAGGTCTGCACGGTCGTCGGGTTTCCTCTCGGCCAATGCTCCGGCCCGATCAAAGCCAAGGAGGCGGAACAAGCCGTTCGACAGGGGGCCGGCGAAGTCGATATGGTTTTGAATGTTGCGGCATTGAAGGATGGGAGAGCCGATGTCGCCTTGACCGAAATCAAGGATGTTCGCTCTGCAGTCGGAAAGGACGCATATCTTAAGGTGATAATCGAGTGCTGCCTTCTCACTGACGAGGAAAAGAGAAAGGCGTGCTCCCTTGTGGTGGAAGGCGGCGCAGACTGCGTCAAGACATCCACGGGGTTTTCGGTTTCCGGTGCTAAGGTGGAAGATGTGGCGCTTATGAGAAAAGAAGTCGGAGAGAGGTTCGGCGTAAAAGCATCCGGAGGAATAAGGGATTTCAAGGCTTTTATGAGCATGATCGAGGCCGGCGCATCCAGAATCGGATGCTCGGCGTCGGTTGCGATATTGAAGGAAGCTAAGGCTGAAGGTAGGAGTTGACAGATGCCGGAAAATGCTAATGGAAAGCAGAAGAAGGACAGGCCGGGCGAGAACGAGATTTCTCATTGGGCCGATAGGATGGCTGAGGCCATAGTCCGAAGGAATCCTTATAAGAATGTTTATACGCTGGCTTCGGGCATAACGCCGTCCGGAACGGTTCACATAGGGAATTTCAGGGAGATAATCACTACGGAGCTCGTCGTCCGCGCATTGCGCAGGAAGGGTTATCAGGTCAGATTCATATATTCATGGGATGATTACGATGTATTCAGGAAGGTTCCTGCTAATATGCCGAAGAGGGAAATACTCGAATTGTATTTGAGATTTCCCATAACCGATGTTCCGGACACGACCGGCTCGAATTGCTCGTCATACGCAAGGAGAAACGAGCTGGAAATAGAGGATGATCTTCCTGCCGTGGGAATAAGACCAGAATACATCTATCAGGCGGATAGGTATAAGAGGTCGTATTATGCGAAGGACATTCGATTCGCTTTGCAGAACAAGGGAAGGATAATAGAGATACTCAACAAATATAGGGAGCAGCCGCTTGATGACAGCTGGTGGCCGATTTCCGTTTTCTCATCGTTTTCCAAGAAAGATACGACGACAATCGTATCGTACGACGGGGATTGGAGAATCACTTACAGGGATGATGATACGGGCGAGGAGGAGACGGTCGATTTGAGGAGCACTTCCCTCGTGAAGCTCAATTGGAGAATTGATTGGCCCATGAGATGGGCTAAGGAGGATGTGGATTTCGAGCCTGCGGGCAAGGACCACCATTCCAGCGGCGGAAGCTTCGACACTTCGAAGGAGATTGTCGAGATATTCGGGAAGCATGCTCCGCTTTCCCTGCAATACGATTTCATTTCCATCAAGGGTCATGGCGGCAAGATATCGTCTTCGTCGGGCGATGTGGTCTCCCTTGGGGATGTCCTTGAAATATACACCCCCGAAGTAACCAGATACATGTTCGCCAAGGCTCGACCGAATACGGAATTCGCAATATCCTTCGATACGGACGTCTTCAAGATATACGAAGACTACGACAATACGGAGAAGATCGCATTCGGAATCACCGAAGCATCGGCCGATAAGGTTGCGAAGGAAAGAAGAATCTACGAGCTTTCCCAACCGGGCGAAATACCTCAGACTCCGCCTTTGCATGTGCCGTTCAGGCATTTGTGCAATCTCCTTCTGATTCATTCGTGTAAAGTGGACGAAGTGCTGTCCTTGTATCCTGAAGCGGACTCATCGCAGCTGCACAGGCTCAGGAAAAAAGCCATCTGCGCGGTGAATTGGCTCAGAAAGTATGCGAGCGAGGATTATACGTGGAATCTTCAATCCCCGGATAGCCCGCGTCCGAATCTCGATCGTAGGGAAAATCGAGCGGTAATGCTGATCGGCAAACTCGGATCCGAAATAGATGCATTGTCCGAGCAGGATTTGGCCAATAGGCTTTATGATATAGCCGAAGGCTTGGAAGTAGAGCCGAAAGCATTGTTCAGCGCAGCATACACCGTTCTTATAAACCGGCAGAAAGGCCCGCGGCTTGCGGCGTTTCTCAAATGCTTGGGCGGTGAGAGGGCGGCTGCGATATTGCTGAGGGGGGCGAGTGAATAGCCTCCCTTTCGATTTGGAAGAGGACAGGGCGGATCTTTTTCAAAAAAGAATAGACGAATGCGCCATCAGGGGCGGTGACTATGCTTATTATTATAGCCAGACCGAAGCCGACCGCTCCCTGATTTTCAAATTTCAAGAGCTTGCGAACTATCATCAGCTGATTTACAAGTTCAGGCAGCTGCTTGAGGGTCGCGCTTTTTTCCCCGATGCCAATCGCAAGTCTTTGCACCATGCATTGAGAAATGACGGCGGCAGTCCTACCATTCGCATTCAAACTGAATTTTACCGCGGCGAGCGCTTGAATTGCATCGAGTTCGCATCAAAGGTTCGAAACGGCTCAGCACGTTCGTTTTGCGGTGAAAGGTTCGCATCGCTGGTGCAAATAGGCTTTGGCGGCTCATCGGCGTCGTCGGAACTGATTTTCGAAGCGCTGTCCGGATGCTGCAAGCCGATAGGCGGATTGTCGCTGAATGTCATATTTGCGAACGGCGCGGACGAAGATCATTTCAATCGCATTCTTGATGGGATCGCACTCGACAAAACGCTTTTCGTTTTCGATTCGAGGGGCGGCTTTGATTGCAATGCGGCGCAATTGCGGGAAAGAATCGCCTCCGTCATTTTAAAATACCGCCCTGATGTTGATGAAGCATCTCTTAAAAACAATTTTGTCCTCATATCGCCCGTGTCGAAGGCTGCGGAAGTGTCTGCCTATGCAACATCGTTCTTCATTGATGAAAACATTAGCGAGACTTATTCCTCGTTTTCCGCAGGCTCTCTTTTCCCCAGCGCCGTCGTTTTCGGGCAGGATGTCGTCAATACGCTTCTTGAAGGCGCAAAATCTATGGATAACGATTCGCTGAACGGTAACATTTTGGAAAATCCTGCGATGTTCGCCGCTCTTTACGCTTTTTTCGAAAATCATCAAAAGGACAAGAACATGGCGATCATCGTTCCATTCGCCCAAGAGCTTTCGCTGCTTGCGCCGCTCGTTCAGCATCTGATGATGAATGGGAATTGCAGAAA